>DATJYD010000362.1:0-12451 GCA_035499755.1 Fimbriimonadaceae bacterium | reverse complement strand
GCAGGTCCCACTCTTCGTCCGATATAACCCGCAAGCGCTCGAGAGACGGCCAGTAACGCTTCGCGAGAAAATCGGGCACTTCCGTTACCTTCCCTCTAAGCGGCTGGCCGGGGCGCGGCTGGTTGAAGGGGCAGACTTCCTGGCAAACGTCGCAGCCGAACGTCCAGCCGGAGGTTTCCACTTCGATCGGACCCTTGCGCTCGATCGTCTGGTAGCTGATGCAGCGCCGGGCATCGAGTTGCCAGCGCCCGTCTGCGAAGACGATCGCGCCGGTTGGACAGGCCTCGACGCAAGCCCGGCAGGTCCCGCAACCTCCCACGGCGGGGGCGTCCCGCTCGAACTCGGCCGTTGTCAACAGGAGCCCGATGAAGAACCAGCTTCCCCGCTTGGAGTCGATCAGCATCGTGTTTTTTCCGAACCATCCGAGTCCGGCGGACTGGGCATAGTCACGCTCCAGGATCGGCGCCGAGTCGACGCAAGCCCGGCAGCGGGTTCCCGCATGTTCCCTTTCGATCCATCGAGCGAGGGCGCCCAGCTTCTGCTTCACCACCTTGTGGTAGTCGCGGCCGAGCGCGTAGCGCGCGATCCTCGGCCGGCCCTCGACCGGCGGATTCGGCTGATTGTAGTTGAGGGTGACGGCGATCACGGATCGCACGCCGGGAAGGAGCGCCGAAGGGTCCGACTTGATGGGGAGTTGGCGCTCCAGGTAGCTCATCGTCCCGTGATAGCCCTTATCGAGCCAGCGCCGGTAGGCATCGAGGTGCGGCGAGGGAGCCGGGGAGCAAACGCCCACGGTGTCGCATCCCAGTCTTCGCGCAACTGCCTTCATCGAGCGCGCATCGAGCATGTCACCTTAGGTTACGCCACACTCCGCGGCTCGAGGAATCGGAGTTCCAGGTCCCGAGAGGCCCCGCAGAGGTTTCCGGACTCTTGCCGATTCATGCATGTCGCTCCGTCTAATGCAATGAGAGGTTGTCCCATGATCATATTGCCTTTCCTTTCCGCCGCTCTCTTCGTCGTCCAAGGGCAGGGATCCAAGTCCAACTACGGGCAGATCGTCCAGCATCCCAATCCGAACAACGGCTACGAGGACTACCTCCGAGCATCCGATATCGCCCAGGGGTATCAGTGCGCGACCCTGATCTCGTGGTATCCGAACGAATCTGCGCAGCTCCTCGCCTCGAAGCATGAGATGACCGATCCCGCCGGGAACGTCGCGTCGGACTGGACGCCGGAGGACGAAGCCATGCTGGCACTGTCGAAGCAACTCGATCAGTTGGGCTACCTCGGCGTGCGCAAACGCCTCTCAGACCAGTTCGGTGGCGTGGTTTCGCTCGTGAAAACCGGAAACCAGAAGGCGGTGTGGGATCCTCGAACCCAGCTGGACGCGTCCACCGTATTTCCCGAGTTCGCCGGCTTCAAGAGCGTGGCCAAGCTCATCGCCGAGGACTCCTACGTGCGCTTCTCCGAGGGCGACTCGCGGGACGGGACGGACGATCTTCTCCAAGGCTACACCTTCGCGGAGAAGATCGGCGGCCATAACCTGATCTCGGAGCTGGTTTCGATCGCCTGTCGATCCATCATGCTCGCCGAATTCGAAACGGAACTGCCTCGGCTGAGCGACGCGGACGCGAAAGAGATCATCAAGTACACCGATTCTGCCCTCACCGACTCCGGCGGCCTCGCCAGGGCATGGAAGAGCGAGCGGGAGCAGACGTTAGCCAACATTCCCGTTATCTTCGAGCATCCGGATGTGTTCTCGGGCGACGACCTCCCGGCGGGCTTTCAGGACTTCCTGACCAAGATGTCCGGCGGAGACCGCCAGGCAGCGGCTAATGCCATCGCCCAAGGCTACGGCAGCTTTTTCGACAAGCTCGAAGCCAGGCTGGGAGGCGACGAATCGACTTGGGCGAAGGCTGATCCCGATTCGACGCTGCCGCCGATGCCAAAGTCCGTGAACTCGGTTCAGGACGTCACCGACGTCATGCTCAACATGATGCTGCCCACCTTTGATCCCTCCGTGACCGCGGAGCTTCGGTCGCGCGCGCAGCTTCGATTACTTGGGCTGCACGCCCGGATCATCGATTTCCGATGGAAGAACGGCCGGCTCCCGAAGACCCTTGCCGAAGCGGTCCCGAAGAAGCTGCTGTTCGACCCAATGTCGGGTGGCGAATTCGAATACCGCATCACCGATGATGGGGGCTACAAGCTTCATAGCAACGGTGTCAAAGGCAGCGGCCCGATCGAGCTCAAGTACAAGCGGCCGCCCGGCCAATCCAGCTCGGGCGACGACCAGGGCATCCCGCCTCCGTTGCCCGGTCCGATCTCCGTCCCGGCATCCTGAAGCCTGAGGCGAATGGGACGAGCCTACGGCGAAGGACCTCGGGTCGAATCGAGAGACGCGCGGGCGTGCTACCCTTAAGCCGTAACACGGAGAACGAAATGACGACGCAGACGAAAAGAGGAGCCCTCGTGCTCGGCGCATCCCTAGCCGCTCTGACCGCCGGATGGTACATCTATCGCTTCTACCAGAAGCGCGAGCATGAGGAATGGCTCGAAAGCGAGGAGATGGTGCGGGAGTTCGATGAGGAGATCGCGGCGATGAACGAGTCCAAGCCCAAGCCCAAGTCCAAGCGCCTTCCGAACGGCCATCACGCCAAAGCCGAGAGCTAGGAAGCCGCTACTCGCCGGGTTTCGTTAACAAATCTAGATCGCATCCGGACCGATTCCCATGAAGAAGTTCCTCCTGCTTTGCGCATACTCGTTGCTGATGACTCCTGTGCTCGCCCAGAGGACCAACGGGGCCGAGGCGCGCTACCACGAGTCTCGCCTCGCCTTCACGTACCCGCCTTATGGGCTGGCCAAAGTGAAAGGTCTCATCGCTCGCCTGAAGGATGACAAGGAAGGCGACGAGCGGCTTCCCGCCAAGACCTTCGACGCCCTCCCCTTTGACGAGAAGTTCACCTACGTGATGATCCACGCGGAGGACTTCAGCCAGAACTGCGCCGGCATGCCTGAGATCGCCGGCGAGAACAAGAAGATCTTTGGCCACACTCCGGGCGCCTTCGAAGCCGACGAGAGGACGTGGAGCGAGCGCGAGACGGGCTTCCTCAACCACAACCGTGCCAAGGTGATTCGCCTTCTCCGAGACTCGATGCGGAGCGGCCACGTCGGGATCAACGTCAAAGGGGCCATCGAGGAGACCAAGGCCTACGAGTTGATACCGGACCTGATCGCCGCCCATGAGCGTGATCCCGACGATCACGACCTTCTCACCGTCATGATGCTCCTCATGGACGACGCCAAGTACAAGCCCTTCATGGCGACCACCGTCGCAAAGAAGCTGTATGGCGATAATTCGAACTACCAGGGCGCCATCGAGGATACGCCCGCCCACGAGAAGCTGATCGTGACGCTCGCGGGCATGTTCGCGAAGAGCCATCGGCCGTGATTGCGGCATTTCTGGCGCTGGCCCTCCTGCCGGGAGCGCCCTCTGGATTCGCGCCGGTCAAGGCCGGATGGTACAAGATCGGCAAAGCGGGGCATCTCGACAATCCGCCCCGGACCGTCCATCTGCACGCCTTCCGGATCGCCAAGTATGAGACCACGAACGCCCAGTTCGCGGCCTTCGTCAAGGCAACCGGCTACGTAACCGACGCCGAGCGATTCCACGACGCGATGGTCTTCAAGCCCGGCTTGCCGGAGTTCCGCTGGATACGCGACCGAACCGCCTCCTGGCGCTTTCCGAACGGCAAGTCCCGCGGCGGCCTCGCCGGCAAAGCCGACCATCCCGTGACGAGCATCAGCTTCCACGACGCCCTCGCCTACTGCCGCTGGGCGCATGTGCGCTTGCCGACGCTCGAGGAATGGGAAGTCGCCTGCCGGGCTGGGACCACGACCGACTACTTCTTCGGCAGCGACGAGAGCAAGATCCGCGAGTACGCGAACATCTGGCATGGCCGGGATCATCTCGAGCCCGACTACACCGACGGCTACATGTACACCGCACCCGTCGGGAGCTTCAAACCCAACCCCTGGGGGCTGTACGACATGTACGGCAACGTGTTCGAGTTCTGCACCGGCCGTGTGCCGGGCGATCGGTCTCGGCGGATCGTCCACTCCCGCGGCGGCTCTTGGTGGTGCAGCAAGAACGCCTGTTGCTTCTTCAACTCGGTGGATATCGGCCAAGAGGACATTCGGGCGTCGTTCAGCAACCAGGGCTTTCGCGTCGTGAAGTAGATTCGTCGGACCGCGCATCTCCGAATGCAGTTCGGGCACTGGCTCGAACTCTCGTTGACCACCGAATCACACCGAAGTCACCGGTCCCGAGCGACATCTCATCACTCACTTCCCAGGAGCCCCCGGTAACATCCTCTTGATGCGGCTCATCAGCATTTTCGCCCTGATCCTCTCCGTCGCCATCGCTGCTGCCCAGGGAAAGGTCCGATACCCGTTCGATGAGCCCAAGGACCTCGCCGGCTGGAGCCTGCAGGCGACCGGTGACGCCGGCCGGCGGATGCCAAAGCCGAAGATCGAGGACAAGCGGCTGGTCTTGCTGGAGGCTTGGGGGGCCTCGACCGGCGCGATCGCCGCCAAGCCGCCCACCGACAAGCTCGCTCAAACCGTCGATCTTTCCTGGAAATTGAACGTGGATACCGGGACCGAGGGCACGGGCTTCCTATGGCTCGACATCGCCAAATATGGCGACGGCAACGACATCCCCGACGTCGGGGCCTGGGAGGAGCCGAGCGTGGCCAGGGCTTTCGGGGTCGGCTTCGACGCCTCCGATCCCCCCAACCGCGACCCATTCCGAGGCTCCGGCAACATCATGGACCGGCCTCAGCACGAGGTCTCGCTTCACTGGGACAACGTCGAGATCGTCAAGAAGCTCACCCAGACCGAGTTCCGCGACGGCAAGGACCATGACGTGAGGCTGCGGATCGCCTTCGTGACCGGCGGCGCCGAGGTCACCCTGCGCATCGACCGGGAAACCGTCTACGACCGGTATTTCATCCCTTCCATGACGGCTTTCGTCGGCCGCCCCGCGTTCGGCGCGCGTAACGCCGACTCCGCCGGCGACGTGGCGCTTTCCGATTTGAGCATCTCCTGGACGAAGCCGATCGAGGTCCCAGGCAAGCCGCTGACGGTCACCGCGATCGACCATGTCCTGAACGATAAGGACCACGGCACGAACTCGGCGACGGTCGACTTCCCCGCCGATTCGCACCAGTACGGGCGGATCGTCTGCACGCTCCGGCTGGACAAGCCAACGACGCGCTTTGACCCCTGGGACCGGATCGCTACCGTCTCGGTGGTCGACGATCAGGGCCAGTCGTGGGAGGTGCTGCGCTACATCACGCCGTACGGGCGTGGCTACGTGTGGCAGGTCGACGTGAGCGACTTCCGGCCCCTTCTGACCGGTCGGAAGCAGATCGTCCAGGCCTGCGGGACGCAAGGCGAGGGCTGGGTGGTTTCGGTCACGTTCGACTTCTATCCCGGTCCGGCGGACCGGTACGCGACCAAGCTGGTCAGGCTCTGGTCGGGCGCCCCGGAGATCGGCAATCCTGACAAGCCGGTCGAGAGCTTCTATGTCCCTCGCGACGTGCCGGTCGAGCGGAACGCCGACTTCGCGGCGGTGCGGACGGTCGTGACCGGCCACGGGATGGAGCCGAACTCCCAGAACGCGGGCGAGTTCATGCCGATCTGGCGGACGCTGACCGTGGACGGCGATTCCTTCCGCAATCTGCTGTGGAAGACGGACAACTACCTGAATCCCTGCCGCCCGCAGGGCGGGACCTGGAAGTACGACCGCGCGGGCTGGGGGCCTGGGTGTGTAGTCGAGCCGTGGGAGGTCGACATCTCCAACCTGCTGCGCCGCTCCGACACCCTGCACATCCGCTACGCGCTCGACAACTACATCAACTACGGTCGCGGCAAGACCTGGGCGCCGACCCACGTCACGGAGTCCTACCTGGTGTTCTACCGGCGGTAGCATGGCATGCCCTCGGACCGCGCAAAACCCCACCGACGAAGCAGCCTCAGCCCCGCGCCCCGAGGCTCTTGCGCCAACGGCCGGCAAGCCGCTGGGCTTCCTCGCTAGGCCACGATCTATAGCCTCGGGGCGCGGGGCTGAGGCAAATCCCTGGACTGCGACGCCCAGCGCGACCCGAGGCATGCAACGGGCAAAACAGCCGAAGGCACGCGCCCCGAGGCTTTCGCCGCCGAAGGTACGATCGCCGCATGTCTGCCGCCAAGCACTACAGGAACTCAATGGCGCCGGGCGTTCCTATCTTCGCGACAACGACTGTCCTGGACTTCGTCCATGCGTTCCATCGTAGTGAGCCAAGAGATGAGATGGTTCGGCAGATCGCGAGACACTGTCGGCGACAAAGTGCCGTACTCTACGGCTACGCGGTCATGCCGCACCATATCCACTTGGTAGTGAGACCGCGGCCGAACATGAACGGGCCGGGGTTCCTGAGGATCTTGAAACGCCAGTCTGGAGAGGCAATCTCGAAGCTGCTCACGGAAGACGAGCTAGCGGAGTTCGATCAGCAGCGCGGACTTAACGGCAACACCTTCTGGCAGTACTCATTTAGGAGCATTGTAATCGAGAGCGAGGAGATGTTCTGGGAGAAGATGCACTACACCCACATGAATCCGGTCGAGGCGGGATACGTTGATGCCCCGGAAGAATATCGCTGGTCGAGCGCCCGTCTCGTCCGCGCCGGGGCGATGTCGCGCGAGTCCGGGCTTCCTTACCAGGCTGTGATCGATAGCCTCGGGGCGCGGGGCTGAGGCGATTCTTAGACTGCGACGGCCAGCGCGACCCGAGGCATGCGACCCCACCGACGAAGCAGCCGAAGCCACGCGCCCCGAGGCTCCTGCGGCCACGGCCGGCAAGCCGCTGGGCTTCCTCGCTAGGCCGCGATCGATAGCCTCGGGGCGCGCGGCTGAGACGACTCCCAGACTGTGGCGGTCAGCGCGACCCGAGGCATGAGGACTAGGGTCGGATAACGAACCAGGTTCGCGACCAAACTCGCCATGGGTGTGCTACAACCTCTTTATGGAAACCGCAACTGCGTCCGCCCAACCGCACGCCGGTTCGATGCCGTCGCCCGACCTCATCATGGAGACTCTCGGCGGCTATCTCCGCTCGTCCTGCCTGAAAGGCGCGATCGAGCTCGACCTGTTTACCGCAATCGACGAGGGCGCGAAGAGCGTCTCCGCGATCGCCGCCCATTGCCGGGCCAGCGAGCGCGGCGTTCGGATTCTCTCCGACTGCCTCGCCGTGATGGGGTTCGTCGTCAAGTCGGGTGAGGAGTATTCCCTGACCCCCGACTCGGCCGCTTTCCTCAGCCGGCGCTCGCCGATGTACATCGGCTCGATCGCCCACTTCCTCAACTCCGACTACGTGATGGATCGCTTCCGCGATATGGCGGAGCTCGTTCGCCAGGGCACGGCCCTCAATCATGGCGAAGGGCTCGAACCGGAGCATCCGATGTGGGTTGAGTTCGCTCGCTCGATGGGGCCGACCATGACGCTTCCCGCGAAGCTGATCGCGGAGATCGTTCTCCGAGCCGACCAGTCGCCGATGAAGATTCTCGATATCGCGGCGGGGCACGGCATCTATGGCATCACCTTCGCC
Organism: Fimbriimonadaceae bacterium; assembly: GCA_035499755.1. GTDB lineage: Bacteria > Armatimonadota > Fimbriimonadia > Fimbriimonadales > Fimbriimonadaceae > JAEVZK01. The sequence goes on along the minus strand of DATJYD010000362.1, from coordinate 4,803 downwards.
GCCAGGAATCCCAACGTGAAGATCACGGCGGTCGATTGGGCCATTGTGCTGCAGGTGGCCAAGGAGAACGCGGAGCGGCTCGGAGTCTCCGATCGCTACGAGACCATCCCAGGCAGCGCGTTCGACGTGGACTTCGGCTCCGGGTACGACGTCGTTCTGATTCCCAACTTCCTCCACCACTTCGAGCCAGGCGTGAACGAGCAGTTCTTGAGGAAGGTCAAGGCGGCGCTGGCGCCGGACGGGCGGGTTGCGGTCGTGGAGTTCGTCCCGAACCCAGACCGGGTGTCGCCCCCCTTCCCCGCCATGTTCAGCATGATGATGCTGGGCTCGACGCCGCGCGGGGACGCCTACACGTTCGCCGAACTGGAGAGCATGCTGACGAAAGCCGGCTTCCAGCCGCCCACGCGATACGACCTCCTGCCGACGGCCTCGACCCTGCTCGTGTCCGGATGCGCGTGAGACGACTTCTTCTTGTGGGATCCGCAGGACAAGAGGGACGGGTTGGAATCCGTCCCACTCGTCCAACCTGTCGACCTGTCCAACAAGTCCAACAACAAAGCGGCCTCACGCTCCGAATGCCAGAATCGGTCAGCTCTTCGGAAGCGCGCCCGCGCCTGCCATCTTCGCCGGACTGGCCAGGTCGAGGTCCAGATCCGATGCGCGGACCATGGGGTCCTGGCCGTAGCTGCCGCCCTCCTCGGCCGTGGGCAGCGTGGGGCGGCTTCGGTCAGGCTTATCGTTGCAGTACCACCAGTTGCGGGCGAATCGAAACGTCTCCGGGGCCGTTTTGGGGCCGACGTTGACCCCTCCTTCGAACCAGCGGTCGGAGCGGAAGACGACGATATTGTCTTCGAACCGGCCGTTGCGGCAAGGCACGAAGTCCGGCGTGGCCGTCTCCTGGAGAATCCGGATCGCCCATTTCGAAGGTTCGTAGATCGTGTTGAATCGGACGAAGCCGCCGTCGGCGCCCGCGAAGGCAAACGGCACGGCACCGCCCTTAAAGGTGCAACCCTCCACGGTAATGCTCTTCGCCTCAAAACGGGAGCCGGCGGGAAGCTTGTCCAGGGAGGGCCGGAAGAACGGGATGCCGGTGCTTTGGCCGATGTTGACGCCACTCGCCCCATAGTCGACGAACCGGCATTTGCGGATTGCCACGTCGAAGCTGGCCCCCTTAGCCTGCACGGCGACGCCTCCGCCCTGCTCGAACCGGCAATTCTCGATCGTGCCGTGGTGGCAGCCGACCATGTCGATCCCGCACCCGGCGAAGCCGTCGACGGCGCAATCCTCGATCCGGAAATCGTCGACCCCGGCCATCTTGATCCCGCTGCTGCCCGCGCCGAGGCTCTGGGTAATCCGCAGTCCGCGGAGCGCGATATGGGAAGAGGGCTTCTCGCGAACGCCGCCGTCATCGATCCCGATCGCATTGCCGGTCACTCCGACGATGGCCAGATCGTCGAACTCGAGGTAACTGCCTGCCTGGAACTGGATCGCGCCGTGGAACTTAGGCGGGTTCTTGGGATCGGCGCCGGCGATGACGATCGGGGCGGCCGCGGTTCCGCTGAGCCCCGTCGCGTAGAGACCGCCATCGTAGTCTCCCGCGGCAACCGAGATCTTCGTTCCCGGCTTCGCCTGGGAAAGCGCCGCGCGGAGCGAGCCGAGGTCGCCAACCTGGACGACCGGCTGAGGGATCAGGGCCAAGGCGAGGAACGGAAGCAACATAGGTCTTCATTGTAAGGCAGCGTCGAGCCTAGTGGGCGCCAATCCTCAACTTGGGCTTACCGGCGGGCCTGCGCGGCCAGAAAGCCGCGGCGTCGCCGACGCCTGCTCAGGAGGGGCACAACCTATGCTCGCAGATCGAGAACCTGGCCCAAGCCGTTCGCCCTCGATTCCGTCGAATCGCCCTGCTTCGCCTCGAGCGAGGAAGTTACGGCATCGAGCTGGGATTGAAGCCTGGCGACGATCGCCCGCTTCGTCTGCGGATCGGTGGTCGGACAAGTCGACCAATCCTCGATTTTCGCCTCGAGGGTCTTTACCTGCAGGTCCTGATCGACGGCGGCATGCGCGGCAAAGCCGGAACCGACTCCGCTCAGGCATCCCGGCTGCATTTCCTATTTGTCGGCAGGCCGCGGCTTCCCGCACCCCGGCACTGCTACCAGTTTTCCTTCGACTTCGCGTCGATCAGGCGCTTAGGCTCGTAGGCGTCGGCGATCGCGACGAGAAGCCGCCGGGGCGTCGCGATCGCGAGCGCCAACCTGCGTCCGGTCCGTTTCGCCAGCCGGTCGGTTATCACCATCTCGAGGGGATCGGCGACAACCAAAGCCAGATGCTCTGGAGTCAAGTCGACGGGAAGAATCAGGCTCTCCTTCGCATCCCCATAGGAGAGAAGGGCGAGAGCCCGCGGATTGGGACGGACGCGCGCCGGGTCCAAGACGGGCAGATCCAATTGCTGGCCGAGGCACTCGGCGATGTCATCCTCAGTGGCATATCCGAGACGGACCAGGATCTCGCCAAACCTCAGGCTCGACCGCTCCTTCAGCCTCACGGCCGCGTCGAGCTGGTCCTGGGTGATGCGCTGCTTGGCCAATAGCAGATCGCCCAAGCGCTGATATGCTCCCATGGTCCTTATTCCTGTTTTAGGTTTCCCGCCGGGCGAGACGAGGCCGCTCCCTTGTTATTGGGGGCAAGTCAGCAACTTCCGCGCCTAAGGTCGGGAGAAACCCGACCTTCAGGGCGTCAGAGTCAGAACCGCGGTTTTCAACACACTCAGCGTATAGGCCCGCAGGGTGACCGGCGTCGTGGACGTTACCGCCTGGGTGGCGATGGTGAACGAGGCACTCGTCGCTCCCGCCGGGACGACGACCGTCTTGGTCGGCGCGGCGAGGTTTGGATTCGCGGTGACGGTCACGGTCATGCCGCCGGCCGGCGCCTTGCCGGTAAGGGTGACCGTCCCGGTTACGTTCTTGCCACCCTTTGTGCTTGTCGGCGACACCTTGAAGGTGCTCACTTCCGGAGGGATCACTTGGAGCTGGGTTGTGACCACCGAGCTGGCGTGTTGGGCGCCGATCGTTACGAAGTAGGTCTGTCCGACCGGAGTCGTGGTCACGCTGAAGGTTGCGGAAGTGGCGCCGCTCGCGATCGATAAAGACGGGGGCACTTTGGCAACGGATGGATAGGAGCTGCTCACGGCGACCGAGACGCCTCCGGCCGGCGCGGGCATGGCCAGCCGCACGACTCCTTGCACTCCGGTGCCGCCGACCACCAGCGTCGGCGTAAGTTGGACGCTCTGGATGGCGATCGGGCTCACGTTCAGCGTCTGCGGGAAGGAGACGCCGTTCCGCGACGCGGTAATGACGGTAGATTTCGGGCTGGTGACGGCTGCCGCGGTAATCGTGAACGACTTCGAGGTCGAACCCGAGGGAACCGTTACGGAGGATGGCATCGAGGCGACGGACGGGTCGCTGTTGGCAATCTGCACGACCGCCCCGCCCGAGAGGGCCGCGCCGTTCAACGTCACGGTGCCCGTCACCGTCATTTTCTCGTAGGTCGCGTTGGTGCTGAGGGTAAAGCCCGCCAAAGTCAGGGGCGTTACGAGGAGCGAGGTCTGCCCGGAAGACGCATCCAGGAAACCGTAGATGATCGTCGAGGCGTTTGCGGTCACGGTTCGCGTGGAAACGCTGAAGGTCGCGGAGATGTGACCCTTCGCGACGGTCACCGTGCTTGGAACCGTCGCGACCGAGGTATTGCTCGACGATAGGTTCACTACGGCATTGGCAGTCGCGGTACCGGCAAGCTGCACGGTTCCGGTTAGGGTGTTGCCTCCCACCGCCGGGTTCGGAGAAACGGAGATCGAGGCGATGCTGGGCGCCTGAACGGTGAGGGTCGCGGTCTGGCTCACTGACCCGACCTTGGCGGTTATGTCCGCCGCCATCGTAAGGGAGACGGGCACCGTCGTGACCGTGAACGTCGCGCTGGTGCGTCCGGACGATACGGTGACGCTGGCCGGTACCGTCGCGCTCGAACTATCGGAGGTCAGGGTGACGGCGACTCCTGTCGAGGGGGCCGGACCGTTGAGGGTAACCGTTCCCGTGGAGGGATTCCCGCCGATCACCGAGCTAGGCGACAGTCCAACAGTGGCGAGAGCGGGCGGATTGATCGTCAGGGTCGAGGTCACCGTGTTGCTTCCGATGACCGCTTTGATCGTCGCCACCACTTGGGCAGAAACCGCCGTCGTGTTGATCGAGAACGTCGCGGTCGTATTGCCGGCCGGCACCGTCACGCTTATCGGCACGATGGCGCTGGAACTTGTCGAAGAGAGAGTTACAATGGACCCTCCGGCTCCGGCCGCGCCGGTCAGGGTGACGGTGCCGGTGCTCGGCGTGCCCCCCGTCACCGTGTCCGGGTTTACGTTCAGGCTTGACACGGTGGCCGCCGTAATGGTGAGAGATCCCGACTGCGACGATCCGCCTGCGACGGCGGTGATCGAAGCCGTCACATCGCTCGACACGGCCGTCGTCCTGGCCGTAAACGTGCCCGTGGTCGAGCCTGGGGCAATGTTAATCGCCCCGGGGACGGTCGCATGGCTATTGTTCGACGACAGGCTGACGGAGATGCCGTCCGAGGGCGCGGGGCCATTGAGGGTCACCGTACCGGTCGACGACGCGCCTCCGACCACCGACGAAGGGACGAAAGTCACGGTAAGAGGCGTCGGCGGATTCACCGTCAGGTTAGCGGTCAGGGCCGGTCCGCCCTCTGTCGCGCTGATCGTAGCGTGGACAACGGCGGAAACCGGGTTGGTGTTGATGG
>DATJYD010000361.1:0-2316 GCA_035499755.1 Fimbriimonadaceae bacterium | reverse complement strand
GTCAAGGCGCCGACTCCACCACTTCCACCGCCACAGCCGGACAAGACGCAACCCAGCGACACGACAACGAGGGCTCTCCGCATTCTGCTCATTTTCCCATTCCTTGGCTCGAATCGTCTCCGTCTTCGAACAGACGATATTCTCGCACATCGGGCTATTGACGCGTGAGGCCGGCGAGGGTGTCGGTGGGCGTTTGGCGAGAGAAGGCGGAGTTTTGGTAACGTGTGCGCGATGAGTTCCCCCAAGACATACTCCGGCCCGGACCTGCTCCAAATCGCGATGCCGATGGGAGGGATCGGGGCAGGCTGCATCTGCCTCAACGGCGTCGGAGGCTTTCAGGACTACTCGATCCGCCACAAACCGAACACGACGGCGGAGCCGGACGCCTTCGATCCCACGGTAGGCGTCTTTGCGACGATCCACATCGCGAACGGGCCGACGCGACTCGTCGAGGGCCCGATCCCGCCAGAGAAGATCTACGACCAAGGCCTGCAGGGGCAGGGTTTTCGCAAAGTTGGCCACGAGGGACTGCCGCGATTCCGGTCCGCGGAATTCACGAACCGATATCCGTTCGGCATCGTGACCCTCTCCGATCCAAGGTTGCCGGTCACCGTCGAGATCGAGGGATGGAATCCCTTCATCCCGCTCGACGCGGAGAACTCGGGCATTCCTTGCGCAGTCGTGAGCTACTCGATTGCGAATCGCTCGGCCGAGCCGGTGGAATTCGAGCTCGCGTTCCATTCGACGCATTTGGCGCGTGGAAGCGGCGGCGAGAAGGGAACGCGGAACGAGGCGATTCCCGGCCGGGGCGTTTTCTATTCGAACACGGATGACCCTTCGAGCGCGAGTTTCGGAAGCGGGGCGATCGCCGTTGTGTCCGGGAATCCAAAGATCAAGGCGATGTGGTTTCGAGGAGGCTGGTTCGACTCGATTTCGGCCCTTTGGCGGGAAGTCAGCGCGGGAACGTTCGCCGAAAACGACGGCAGCTTGAGCAAACAAGGGCTGGAAGGCAACAACGGCGGATCGATCCTCGTCGGAGGCCGGCTGGAAGCGGGCGAGCAAGCGCGTTGCACGTTTGTCGTCGCTTGGCACTTTCCCAACTGCGACCGGATCATCGGGCAGATCGGCGATCAGCCGGTCAATCTGGCTTGGCATCCCTTCTATGCGACGCTCTGGAAGGATGCGAGGGAGGTCGCCGCCTATGTCTGCGAAAACTTCGACTCGTTGCGATCGAGAACCGCGGCCTTCGAGAAGGCGTTGGCTTCCTCCACTCTGCCGGAGACGGCCCTGGACGCGGTCCGCAGCAATCTCGCGATCTTGAAGTCGCCGACCGTCCTGAGGCAGTCGAGCGGCAACCTATGGGCTTGGGAAGGCTGCTGCACCGACCGGGGATGCTGCCATGGTTCGTGCACGCACGTCTGGAATTATGCCCAGGCGATGCCGCACCTCTTCCCTGCTCTGGAGCGGACGCTCCGCGAACAGGAGTACTTGCGGTCGATGGACGACCGGGGCCATGTGAACTTCCGGTCCGCGTTGCCCGACGCGAAGACGACCCATGATTTTCATGCCGCTTCCGACGGACAGCTTGGCGGAATCTTGAAGCTGTACCGGGATTGGCAAATCTCCGGCGACACGGATTGGCTCCGAGACCTCTATCCTCTCGCCAAGCGCAGCCTCGACTTCTGCATCGCGGCGTGGGATCCGGATCGTCGCGGCGCCCTGTTCGAGCCTCATCACAACACCTACGACATCGAGTTCTGGGGACCGGACGGGATGTGCTCGAGCATCTACATCGGAGCTTTGGGCGCGATGGCCAAGATCGGCCATGCCCTCGGCAAGGACGAGGATGCTCAGGGCTACGAGGAGTTGGCGAAGCGAGGCGCCGAGCTCTTGGATGCCGAGTTGTTCAATGGCGAGTATTACGAGCAGCGAGTGCAATGGGAGGGTCTGCGCGACGCTTCGTTTGCCGAGTCGATCAAGGGCGAGCCGAAGGATGAGATGGCGCGGCTGCTGAAGACGGAAGGGCCGAAGTATCAGTACGGGACGGGGTGTCTGGCCGACGGCGTGATCGGCGCGTGGATGGCGGCGATCTACGGGGTCGAAACGCCGCTTTCTCAAAGCCATATCAGGAGCCATTTGAGCGCTCTCTTCCGGCACAACTTCAAGCGGGACCTGAGCGAGCATGCGTGCACCCAGCGGCCGGGATATGCGATGGGCACGGAATCCGGGCTGCTGCTTTGCACCTGGCCCCGGGGAGACAAGCCGACCTTGCCGTTCGTGTATTCGGACGAGGTCTGGACGGGGATCGAGTATCAG
>DATJYD010000360.1:0-3814 GCA_035499755.1 Fimbriimonadaceae bacterium | reverse complement strand
ATATCGTTGACGCAGTGGTTGACGATGTCTTTTCCGAGACCGGTGAACTCGCCAACCATGGCCGCGATCTTGGTTTTCGTCCCCACGCCATCGATCGAGCTGACGAGGACGGGGTTCGTCATTTCCGGGAACGAGGCCCGGAAGAGGCCGCCGAAGCCGCCGATTCCGCCGACGACCTCGCCGGTGTGCGTCATTTGAATCGCCTTGGTGACAGCGCGCAGCGCCCGCTGGGCTTCGTCGATGTCGACGCCCGCGGCACGGTAGGTCAGCGGCTCATTCAGCATGGCGGACAGCGTACCTTTCGGGGGTCGCGCCGATCCGACCGATCCGCCGGACCTATTCCCCGGCGCGGCCGAAAGTGACGAGCAGCTTTCCTGCCCGAACGTGCGGGCAGACGCTGACGACCTGCCAGCCCTGCTTGGCCATCTTGTTCATAACCTCGTTCGCGACGACTTCGACGTCGACACCCAGCTCCGGCTCGACGACCACGTTCTTGTACTCCGTGAACTTCACGGAGCCATTTTACGCACCTTGGAGTGCGGCGTCCCGGCGCCGCTCTCAGTGGGCGAGCCTCGGCTAACCCCCGGCTTTATTGGCGAAGAAGGCGATCCCGTAGCGGCGGGGCTTGCCCTGCGAAGCTCTCGCCACGAATGCAGGCTAAGCCGCAGTTTTGTTCCCTCCCCCCTAAGTCACCCGATTTGGGAGGGAATAACGCGCCTCGCGCGCCGAGTCCTAAGTGCGGCGTTCGCCAGGCGCGCCGTTTAGCAGCTTCGCCACATATTCGCGCAAATAGAGATCGATCGCACCGGCGAAGACATCTTCGCCCGCAAGCCAGCGGGCTTCGGCATCTTCTTCCGTCAGGGCGGTCTCCATCGCGGGCGCGAATTCGAGCTCGCCTGGCTTTGCGCCGGCTGCCGCACAGCCGTTGTAGATGCCCTCCATAACCGGCACCGTCGCCTCGACGAAGTCCTCGATCACGGGAACCGGGCTGTCCCGATCCTCGCAGGCCTCACGGCTCAGGGAGTGGTGCATTCGGCAGGCGAGCGGGCGGACCTCATAGATCGTGCAGCTCTGCTGCGGACTGAGGAAGGGGCAGGCGAGGACGTGCCGCATCCGGCCCTCGACGGGAAGCGCCGCGATGCTCTCCACGTAGGCATGAATTCGGGCGAGGAGAGCGGTTTGCTCGTCCGGCGCGAACTTCTCCTTGACGTGGCGGGCGATGTTGAGAGCCTCCGGGGGAAGAACGCTGACGCGCACGTAGCAGCAGGCGGCGCACCCCGAGCGGCACGCGATGCCGGACAGATTAAACTTGGCGGCCGCCCGGTTCACCATCAGCGCGATGCCCTTGATGTTGCCGTCCGCGAACGCGAGCGAGTCGGCGATAACTTCGGCCGGCTCGCCGGCGCGGCGGCGGATGATCCGGCCGCTCACTTCCTTCGCGACGGTTTCGCGGACCTCCTCCGCCCAAGCCTCGCGGGCGGTCGATCTCTCCGGGTTCATTCGGCCTCAGGGTCCGAGGGGCGCGGTGCGACTTGTGTCATCACTTTCTATTCCGTAGAAGGTTGTGAATGATGATACAGGTGCGGGCTGAGGCACAACCCTACTTCCTCGCGGATTCGGAAATACGAGCGATCATCTCGTCGTCCAGATCGCCGAAAGAGTAGAGTCCCTCGACGACGGCGACGATGTCGATCTCGCTGTACTTGCGTGAGACCGCGGCATCGCCAATCTCCCTCAAGAGCGCAGAGGCGCGGGAGGCCTCAGAGAACTTCGCGGCGCGATTTCGAGGCGACATCGTCAGCAACTCGAGCATCCGGCCGTCTCGGTAGCCGCCGTCCATCCTCCTCCGAGCGACCTCGCTCACGACGCGGCATAGAGTCCCGACTCGGTTCTCTTCCAAGGCTGCCTTCAGCAGACCTCTTTGCTCGTCAGTCATCGTCGCCACGCTTCTTATTCTCTCCTGTCTTCGTTGCGAGGCCCGGGCATCAGACGCCAAGAGGTTACCGAGCTGGGCTGAGAATTCTGCGGGGCGATGCCGAGAATGGTGTATCATATCGTAATCGTGATGCAGCAGGTTGCAGAAGCCAGAGCCCGAGTGAGCGCGAACGCGCTGGGCTTTGCGCTGCTTCTTGGGCTTATCGGGCTCATTATTATCGCGCCCATAACCTAGCCGGGAAGCAAAGCAACGACACAAAAAGAGAGCCTTCCCGGAAAGCCGGGAAGGCTCTCAGCATTTGAGGAGGCATGGAAAGCCTCCGCGATGCGAAAGGTGGCCGCATGCGAAGAGGAAGGATTGGAGGACTAGAGGATTAGAAGGATTGGGGGCAACTCCAATCCTCTGATTCTTCGATCCTCGAATCCTCTCCCGTGCACCGACATCGTTGTCGGACCTAGCTCCCGTCGTTGGGCGCGCTGGAGATAACGATGGAACGAACTGGTGCGCATATCGTCATGGAGGCCCTGGACCGTCAGGGCGTCGACGTCGTCTTCGGATATCCCGGAGGGGTTGTGCTCCCCTTGTACGACGAAATGTTGAAGTGGCCGCACGTGCGGCATATCCTCGTCCGCCACGAGCAATGCGCGGCCCATATGGCCGACGGCTATGCCCGGGCGACGGGCAAAGTCGGCGTCTGCCTCGCCACGAGCGGGCCTGGCGCGACGAATCTCGTGACCGGCATCGCGACCGCGATGATGGACAGTGTACCGATGGTCGCGATCACCGGCCAGGTGACCTCATCCGCGATCGGGAAAGACGCCTTTCAGGAGACCGACATCCAGGGAATCACGATCCCGATCACGAAACACAACTATCTCGTGACCGACGTCGCCGATCTACCGGGTGTGCTGACCGAGGCCTTTCATCTTGCCCGGACCGGGCGGATGGGACCGGTGCTCGTCGATATTCCCAAGGATGTCTTCCTCGCCCGAACGTCAGAGCCCTTCCCGCACGAGGTGGTCCGGCGCGGCTACAATCCGCCGGTCGAGCCGAATCCGCGGGAGATCGAACGGGCCGCGGACCTCCTCGCACACGCCGAGCGGCCGGTCGTGATCGCGGGCGCGGGAGTCGTCTGGTCGGATACCTCGGAGGTCCTGCGCGTACTCGCCGAGAAGTGCGACCTGCCGGTCGCGAACTCGCTGCTCGGGCTCGGCTCGATCCCCCGGAGCGACCCTCGTTCGCTCGGCATGATGGGGATGCATGGAGTCGCCGCGCCGACGATGGCGGTTCAGCGAGCCGACCTGCTGCTCGTCGTCGGCGCCCGGTTGGACGACCGGCTGACCGGCAAGACGAGCGGCTTCGCGCCCTTCGCCCAGGTCGTGCATTTCGACGTCGACGCAACCGAGTTCGGCAAGGCAGTGCCGACGATCTGCACGGTCAAGGGCGATCTGCGGCGGAGTCTGCGGCAATTCCTCGATGCGGCGCCGGCGAAAGAGCATTCGGAATGGCGGGCGCGGATCCGCGGCTGGCAATCCGAGTTCCCGATCGTCGTGCCGGACGGATCGCACTTCCTTTCGCGCCATGTCCTGCAGGAACTTGGCACTGCGACGCAAGGTGAGGCGATTGTGAGCACCGACGTCGGCCAGCACCAGATGTGGACCGCCCAGCTTTATCCCTTCGAGCGGCCCCGGCAGCTCTTGTCGAGCGGCGGACTGGGGACGATGGGCTACGGGCTTCCCTCGGCGGCGGGCGCGAAATTCGCCTGCCCGGACCGGGAGGTTTGGGCGGTGGTCGGCGACGGCGGGTTCCAGATGACCCTGCAGGAGCTTCAGACGATCGCGGAGAACGACCTCGACGTGAAGATCTGCCTACTGAACA
>DATJYD010000359.1:0-9223 GCA_035499755.1 Fimbriimonadaceae bacterium | reverse complement strand
CGGCTTGAGTTCGGCGGACCGGTGGGTGAGCGGATCGCAGCGAACCGGCGCAACTGGCTGATGACGGCGCCTCAGTCCAATCCCGCGATGCTGGACATGTTCCGGGAGCGTGACCGGATGCCCGAGCGCGACCTCTTGCCTTGGTCGGGCGAGTTCGCGGGCAAATATCTGACCTCTGCCGTCGAGTGCTATCGGCTGGACCGCAATCTCGCCTTGAGGAAGCAGATCGAGAGGTTTGTCGCCGATCTCATCGCCACCCAAGGCGCCGACGGCTATCTGGGTCCGTTCCCCGAAGGCACGCGGTTCTTCGGCAAGGACCTGTGGGATCTCTGGGGCCAATACCACTGCATGCTCGGCCTATTTCGCTGGTACGAGGAAAGTGGCGACGCCCACGCGCTGGCGGCTTGCCGGCGCGCCGCCGACCTCTTCTGCCGGGTCTTCCTCGATGGCAATCGGCGTGTCGTCGAAGCCGGTTCAGAGGAGATGAACGAGTCCTGCATCCACATCTTTACCCTCCTCTATGCCACGACCGGCGAGCCCCGCTATCTGGCCCTGGCCCGTTCGATCGAGGAGGATTTCGCGACGCCGCCTTCCGGCGACTACATCCGCCAGTCGCTGGCCGGCAGAGCCTTCTACCAACTGCCGAAGCCGCGCTGGGAGGGCCTGCACGCCGTTCAAGGCATCGCCGAGCTCTATTTCATCACGGGCGACGAAAAGTACCGCAGGGCTTTTGAGCAGATCTGGTGGACGATCGACGAGTTCGACCGGCACAACACGGGCGGCTTCTCCTCCGGCGAGCAGGCGCAGGGCAATCCCTACGATCCAAGGCCAATCGAAACGTGCTGCACGATCGCCTGGTCGGCTCTGAGCCTCGACATGCTGAGGATGACCGGCGACTCTCGCGCGGCCGACGAGTTGGAGCTTTCGCTCTTCAACGGAGTTCTGGGCGCGCAGGAGCCGAACGGCCGCTGGTGGACCTACAACACGCCCATGGATGGCGAGCGAAAGGCCGCGACTCAAGATATCGCCTTCCAGGCCCGCCCAGGCAGCCCGGAGCTGAGCTGCTGCTCGGTGAACGGCCCGCGCGGACTCGGCATGCTCTCGGATTGGGCGGCGATGTCGGCGCCCGACGGACTCGCCGTGAACTACTACGGGCCCTCGGCTTTCCGAGTCCATCTGGCGAACGGCTCCGAAGTCGGGATCACGCAGAAGACGACGTATCCGGTGAGCGGACGCGTGTCGTTGACCGTCGATCCGTCGCCGGTGAGCAGATTTGCCGTCCGTCTAAGGATCCCCGGATGGTCGGCCGCGACGAAGGTCACCTTGAACGGGAAGGCCGTGGGGGGCGCGCAGGCCGGTTCCTATCTCGTTCTCGATCGTCGATGGAAGCCCGGAGATCATATCGAGCTGGATTTCGACATGTCGCCCTGGGTCTGGGTCGGCGAGCGGGAATGCTCGGGAAAGGCCTCGATCTACCATGGCCCGATCCTCCTCGCCTACGATCCCCGCTTCGGCCCCTATGCCCCCGGTTCTCTGCCCGTGGTCGCTCCCGGCGCCGCCCAATCTGCATCTGCCGCCACCGGAGGGATTCTGACCGAGCGGATCGCCACGCCGGACGGCAAGTTCCTGACCCTCAGCGACTTCGCCTCGGCGGGAACCGCCGGCAACCCCTACGTCTCCTGGCTCCCGGTTACCGGTCTCGCCTCCGTCCCATTCTCCCGAGCGAATCCGTTGCGAGTCCAGCGCCCCGCTCGTCCGTGAGTTCGCCTCGCCGGGCGACGGTGCTGAAGATGATCTCAGCCCAATTCCAGCGACTGTCGCGGATGAGCGGCCGGCCCATAGATTTAGAGCCCTGACCTCAAGGAGGCTGTCGCGGAGTCCCTAACACCAACGCTCCCGTTGTCATCCCGACCGGAGGACCCGGCCAAAGGCCGGGCCGGAGTGGAGGGACCTGACGGGTTTTGATGCCTGCTTGCGGGACAAGCGGCCGATCATCGAGGCATCAGGTCCAGGAAAGCTTCCGGGCGGCTGAGGTCGAGCGAAACTCGACAGAGGTCCACGCAACAGCCTCCTAGCCCTCTAAGGGCGGATCCGCTCACCCAAGAAAGGTGACGACGCCTTAGCGGCAGGGCTCGCCCTGCGATCCGACCGTGCATGCGAGCCAAAAGACCGGGCCAACCGCAAAGACGAACCCGCGCAACAATCATCCCATCCCGGGTGCTTATAGGGATGATTGTTGGCGTGACGCTTCCCCCCGCCACGCAGGTCCGGTCCCCTTTGGAGTGCGGGAGCTTGCTCCGGCTTTGGCCCATCCGATGCAAGCGCAAGCCTCGGCCATACCATCGGCGTCCCGCCGATGAACCACTCCGCACATGACGAGAATCCAAGCACCGAGATGCGTAACACGGCGCCAGAACAGCACGGGCTCACGCGTCGACGATCTCATTGATCCGCTTGTCAACTCGCCTCGCCTGATCCGCGAGCCCCATTTGTTCGAGCAGATCGAGGGCCTTGAGCCAGGAGGCGCGAGCGCCGGCGGAGTCCCCACGACGCCTCAGCACGATCCCAAGGTTCTCTTGAGCCCTTGCCGCACCTGGGCGCAGCCCATGCCGATCACATACCTCCAGTGATTTTCGGCACAATGCCTCAGCCTCCGACAGGTCTCCGCGAGTAAGAAAGATATGCGCTAGATTCACGTGCCCTGCCGCGACTCCCTCAGGGCGCCCGATCTCCTCGTTAATCTCTATAGACTTGCGGTACATTACTTCGGCCTCATCAAGGTCCCCTCGGGCCTTGAATAGGTTAGCTAGGTTGCCATACTGATTAGCTGTCTTCAGCGGTAACTCCAATCTCTCGAAGATCTCTAAGGCCCTTCGATGCATTTCCTCGGCACCGGCCAGATCACCGCCGTCGAGCAGGACATTGCCGAGATTTCCGTAGTCGCTCGCGATGCCCTCAGCGTGCCCAAGCTCCTCTTCAATCGCTAGCGCCTTGCGATACATCGACTCTGCCTGCCCTAGATCCCCACGGGCCTTAAATGTGATGCCGAGATTGGAGTAGTTAGTGGCCATCGCCGACAACCTGTTGAGTTTCTTGTTTATCGCTAGGGCGGACCGCTGTGCTGCCTCCGCTCCGGCCAGATCCCCCCGATCTTGGAGCACGTTGCCGAGATTTGCGTAGGCGTTCGCCATGCCGTCTGGTTGTCCAAGTCTCTCGTTCAGTTCCAAGGCAATCCGGTGCAATTCCTCGGCACCACCCAAATCCCCTCGAGTCTTGAGCACGACTCCCAGGTGATCGTAGCAGCTCGCCACCGTGTCGGGCCGGCCGAACTTCTCGCTGATCTCCAGCGCCTTTCGGAACATGGCTTCGGCCTCATTGAGGTCGCCACGCATCTGAAATAAGATGCCGAGGTTTCCCGAGCATTGCGCCACGATATCCTCCCGGTCAGCGCTGTGTTCGACGATCGCGGTTAGGTCGCCGACCAGTGAGTCGTACATTCCGATTTGTGACTTGACCTTCGTGAACAGGTTCGCGGTCTGAAGTAGTCGTTGCTCGTCTCCGCTGCGCATGGCCACCGGCACTCCGGCCCTCAGGGCAAATTGTGAGGGGACATCTCCGTCGTACCCCGTAACCTCGAACGAGATCTTTAGCGCGGCCCACGCACTCTCAGCCAGGGCGTTCCTTGTGCTATCGGACTCAGCAAGGTGCTTTTCCAGGCGCTCCGCGAATAGGCTATGGAACAGCGTGTATCCTTCGCCTTCCTCCGAGAAGAAAAGCCGGAACTTGGGGTCTGCAAGTGCTGCCGCTAGCCACTCCGTCGTCTTACCTAGAGATTCCGCCCAGTACCCGGGCGGTGTTGGCACGGAAAAGATTGGGAGGACTAGGGCAGCCCGAATCCGGTCCTCGTCACCTTGTCGCGCCAAATCCCCAAAGAGAGCATCCAGCAGGCCAGCAACGTCCTCGGGCCACGTGACTATTTCGCTCAGCGGGTCGAAGGGCACTTGGCGCTGGAGCAGTTTGATTACGGCGGCGTGCGCGGCCGGATACCCCTTGTAGCGGCGAAAAGCAGACGTCGGCAGGCTGCATCGGGTTCGTTCCGGCCAACTGCCCGCCGCAACCCCGAGCCGACCGGCATATTCTCGCTCGTACAGCAGCCTGACATCGCCTTCGTCCAAGTCACCGAGGTGGCCCTTGCTTGGCACGCACTGAAAGCGAGTTCGCGACTCCGGGTGCCTTGCGATCACGTCTGCGGGTCGCTGCGCGAAGACGACCCGCACGCGTTCCGGCAGGTCTTCCGACAAGGCGAGCCAGTCCGTCTCGTGCCCGGCCTGAAGCTCATGCTTTGGGTCGACGATGAAGACGAGGCGGTCGGTCGCGGCCAGGTGCTCCGTGAGCAGGCGTAGGAAATCCCGAAACCGGAGCCATGCGGGCCTTCTGTCCTCCCGAGCGTAGGAAGCCAGCAGCTTGCCTACTGCCGGGATTGCCTCCAGCAGGCCTTTGAGTTTTGCTTGGTCGTTCGGTCCTCTTCGAACGTACGCCCGCTCACATAGCTGATATGCCTCCTCCAGGAGGCGCTCCAGAAATGCGCCTGAAGATTCGTTGGCATTGACGGTCGCGAATACTACGATCCATTTCCCACTTGTGCGCGCTCGACAGGTCTCCTCAAACTGCTTGAGAAGTTCGGTCTTCCCGATACCAGGTTGACCAATAACCAACGCCACCCGACGTTCCACCTCGGATAGGACCCAATCCTCGAACTGGGCGATCTCTTTCTCGCGGCCCACAAACACGGCTGCCATGGCGCTATCGTACTCGCCAATAGGTGATTTCGAGGCAGGATCGTCAGGAAGGCCCTCCCATCCTTCGACCGCCGAAGTCCACCGGCGAACTGGAGGATCAGCCCTCGCCGTTCTGGGGCCGGATGCTACTGCTCCAGAAACTCATCCCAAAACCGGAGCGGACCCACTCCGAAGCGCGACCGAAGGGCAGAGTAGAACGCGGAGCGGGTGGTGAAGCCGACCGCCTGGCTCAGGTTGCGCCGCGACCCATCGCAAGCAGCCGCAGCGCTTCGATCAGGCGCGCTTCGCGGCGCCAGTCGGCCGGGCTGAGCCCGGTCTGGTCCGCAAAGCGCCGCTCGAGGCTCCGGCGGCTCATCTCCAGCTTCCCCGCCAGCCAGTCGATCGACATCTCCCCTCGGCCCACGTCTCGCAGCACGATCGCCGCCTTCGAGGCCCAGAGCGTGCGCGGCCAGGGCGGGCACAGGGGGACGAAATGGGTGATGGGCGACTGACGAGATCCCTCGTTCCTCGGGATGACAAAACCCGGGGCTTTGACCTCCAGCAGAGCGACCCTCATCAACGACCCACTCCATCGGAAGCATCCCCACTAACCCCGGTCCGGGCGGGACGAATGCGCGGAGCTACAGGTCGATCACGGAGCGGATGACGTCGCCGGTCTCCATCTCGTGGAAGGCGTCCTCGACCTCCTCCAGCTTGATCTTGCGCGTGATCATCCGGTCCAGCTCGAGTTGGCCGTTCAGATAGAAGTTGGCAAGCAACGGGAAGTCGTGCGAAGGCAAAGCGTCGCCAGCGTGGCAGACGGCGAGGCCGGCTTTGTTCCAGTACACGCCGGTCGCCATATCACCCAGATTCAGATTCACCGCGTCGGAAGCGGCCGGGAAGCCGATCGTCGTCGCCGTGCCTCCGTACGAGAGCATCTTGATAGCTTGCTCCGTGCACAAGGGAATGCCGGTCGCCTCGTAGGCGAATTCGACGCCGCCGTCCCAGCCATCCTCGGTTAGGCGCCGGACCTCGGCGACCGGATCGGTGTCCCGGGCATTGACGGTGTGGGTCGCCCCGAAGTTGCGCGCCCACTCCAGCTTCGTCGGATTGACGTCGACGGCGATGATCTGGGAGGCATGCGCCAGCTTCGCGCCCTGGATGACGCTCAAGCCGACGCCGCCGCAGCCGATCACCGCGACCCGCGCGCCCGACCAGACGTGGGTCGTGTTCATGGTCGCGCCGACCCCGGTGACGACGCCGCAGGCGATCAGGCAGGCGCGGTCGAGGGGCATCTGTTTGGGCATCTTGATGGCGGCTTTCGAGTGGACGACGGTGTGCGTCGCAAACGTGCCGCAGCGCAGGACCTGCGAGCAGACCTCGCCGTCGCTCTTGCGCTTGATCCTCGGTCCCGGCCGCAGAGCCATATAGCAGTGGCGGGGATCGCCGCGCTTGCAGGCCGGGCATTGCTCGCACGGCGCGCGGTAGGCGATGACGACGGGATCGCCCTTTTCGAGGCCCTTCACGCCGTCGCCGACTTCCTCGACGATTCCCGCGCCTTCATGGCCGAGGACGATCGGGAACTTCATTCCGTTGCCGTTCAGATTCTTGACGGTGAGATCGGTGTGACAGACTCCGCTCGCGGCAAGCCGGACCATCACCTCGCCCGGCCCGGGGGAATCGATCGTGATGTCGCGGATGACGGCCGGCTTGCCCGGCTCTTCTAAAATGCACGCCTTTCCATCTGTTGCCATGCTGCACATGGTACCGGGTGCCTGACGACCGGGTGATGCTTGGCGCCGGGTTGGGCTCCGGGCTCCGGCCCTCAAGCACCAGACCTACAGCTCAGGCGCGCCTGACACCAGGCACCAGACGCCCCTCCCCCTCCGTCCATTCCCTTGGAGTTGCCATATGAAGCCTTCTCGTCTTGCCTTTCTCGCCATCCTCGGACTGGCCGCCGGATGCGCCCGCGTCAATACCACCACGACCCTCCGCTCCGACGGCTCCTTCACCCGAAAGATCGTCTACACCGTCACCAAGAACACCATGGGTACGCAGGGCGGCTCGGACTCCCAGCAAAAGAGCAAGCCTGAGGACTTCTTCAAGCTCCCGGTGGCCGGACCTGGGGTAAGCGTCACTCGGGGTGATAGCCCCACCGGCCTGACCGTCACCGTCACCCGCGAGATCGCCGCCGGCGCGGATCGGCTCGACGATCTGACCTTGCTGGACGACGCCGGAAAGCCGCTGGCAACGAGTTCGGTCGCGGTGCGCAAGCTCGCGGACGGAAAGATCGAGTACGTCGAGACCCTGCACACCCTGAAGCCGGGAAAGGACGTGGATCAAATGGTCGCGCCGGATCTCCGGGCTCGGGTTAAGAAGATTCTGCCCGCGGAGCTTCAGAAGACGGACGTCATCGACGAAACGACCAAGGCGGTGATGGTGAACATCGCCCATGCCCTCGTCGGGCCGCCCGATCCCCTGCTCTTCAGCATGCTGACCTCGACCGACGCGGCGCTACGGAAGCTGAACGCCGCCGTCTATGCCGCCAATGTCAAGACCTTTAAGGAGACCCTTGCCGGCATCACGGAGGAGCAGGCTCGGATGATGGCGCGGGGCCTCGCGAATGCCTTCAATCAGGATATTCTCAACCCGTCCAGCCCCGCATCCCCGTCCCCTGGAGGCCCCGGCGGTTCCGATACAAACGCCATGACGCCCCTCTTCTTCTCGGTCAGCTTCCCCGGAAGGGTGGTCGAGACCGACGGCATCGAGGATCCGGTTCAAGGCGACGTCTATTGGTCGCTGCTGCCCGCGGCTCTGGATCTCGGCGACGTCAAGCTCCGGCTCGTGGTCCAGCCGTAGCTCCTTCGCGGCGCAAACTAAGGCCTCCGCCCCATCACAATTCTTCCTCAGCGGCCAGCATCGATACGGTAGGCCACGATGCGTAGTTGAGTTTTGCCCTCGACCCTGAGGACCACGTTTCCGTTCCATTCGATAGTCTGGCCGGCCGGAAGCTCCAGCTTGCCCATGAATCGGCCGTTCCGCCCGTCGAGGACCTCGCCCTTAACGAGCACGTTCCCGCCGATCCAACGCGCAGAATCTGGGCCGGTGTCGGTCGAGCACTTGGCTACCCAGAGCTGACGCCCCGACCTAGGGTCTAAACAGATGATCTGCTTCAAAGTCAGGTCCTTGCCGAGCCTTGTGCCGCGTTCCCCAAGCACGCCGCGCGGTGAAACGTCGGAGACCCAATCGAACTGGACCGGAACCCTCGTGAGATCCCGCCGGAATACCCCGGAAAGGAATAAGGCGGTGTCGGAACCGTCCGCGTCGATAATCGCGAAATCTCCGGTGTCTGGGTCGCCTACGACCCGCGGCCAGTTCGAGACCGGCGTCAGGTGCGCTTTCCCAGAAGGTTTCAGGCTCCCGGGCGTGAACCGCATCAGATACCGGTCTCCCCACTCGGGCTGATTGCGCTCTTCCGGAGAGATCGTGTACAAGCGGCAGGCCGGGCCATCCCAGACGGGCCTAACGAAACGGCCGAGATAGACGGAAGGCAGGTCCACCCTCCGCTGCCCCGTTCGATCGTCGTATTCGACGACGCCGCCCGACAGGTCAGCCCAAGCGTCGGAGAGGATCGTTCCGACAAGTGTGCAGGCCCTATGCAACCGGACGGCCGAGAGCTTCCTCCCGCTCTCGAGATCGTAGGTCGTCGCCGTGAACAGCTCGTTTCCCGTGTTCCCGATGCCGCTCTGGTCCGATCCGATCGTAACGAGACCGCGGTTACAGTCGCTGCCTGGGTCCCACCAAGTGCCGTTCATGAAGGCACCCTTGGCGAAGAGATCGACTGTGTGCGCGCGCGTGTCGATGACGTAGGTCCAGGCGCCGTCGCCCTTTTGCGCCGGCCAAATGAACGCCACCTTCTTCCCGACCGGTGTCGATCGGGAGCCGTACGCATAGCCGCTGCGTCCCCCGAAGGGGATCGACCACAGTTCGACTGAGGCGACCCTCGGCAGGGCCGCGAAGGCGGCGGCAAGTGCAAACGCTACCATATGGAGCATTATAGGGCCAGTGCTGGCGAAGTCCGGGGCCGTTTCCCAGACTCCGGCGACCTCCTCCCCGTCGATGGCCGAACGAGGCGGGCTTGCGTCAGGATCGTTCGGCCGCGAGTCCGGCCAGAAGCGCGACGGTCAGGCGGGCAAGTTCGGTCATCGCATTCGGATGCATGATCTCGAAGCCATGGCTGTTGTCCATCGGCAGGCCAAGCGTGATCGGTCGCCCGCAGAGGCCATGAGAGGCCGCGCAGGAGGCGTCGCTGCCGCCCCGGGACAGAACCTGGAACTGGAGTTGCATATTGAGGCTCCTCCCGAGCGATTCGATCAAGTCGCCGTCTCCCGCCGCCATCGTGGCGTAGCTGTCGGAGGCCCATACGGTCGGCTGGTCGCTGATCT
>DATJYD010000358.1:0-2774 GCA_035499755.1 Fimbriimonadaceae bacterium | reverse complement strand
GATTGTCAAGCTGAGAGGGGATGTGGCGGAGGCGAAGCGGGTTCTCAAGAACGCTCGCGCCATGCTGTCCGAGCGAGGCATGGGAGGAATCGCCGAGGTCTACGACGGGGACGAGCCACAGACCCCCGGCGGCTGTCCTTGGCAGGCGTGGAGCGTCGCCGAAATCCTGAGATCCTGGATCGAAGACGCGGGCGGCGACTGAGGAGTCCCCGGGCTCGTCACTTCCCTTGCATGGACTGCGTTGGAGCTTATGCTCCGGCATCCTCCGGTTGCTCCCTGCGGCCGAACAAGAGGTAGATCGGGACGATCAGCCAGGTGAATCCGATGCAGCCGCAAAACACCTGAGGAAGGACCCAGAGCAGGTTTCCCTTTCGGTGGATCGCGTCCAAGGCGATCCAGAGAATCGCCAGCAGGGTCGACCCGAACGACATCGCCATCAGGACGTGCTCACGCGGGTCGGCGCGAAACGCGAGCATGAGCTGATCGGAGGTCGCCCTCGATCCCATCATGGGAAGGGCGAGCGGCAAGGTGAGCAGCAGCCCCGCCAAGGACAGGGCCGCGATGGCCCATGCCACGACGACCCATCCCCGTCCGAGCCGGTCGATGAAGGACATCTGCGGCAGGCCCTCATCAGGGAGTGTTTCCACCGGGGTCGGATTCCCGGCCGCGGTCGTCTTCGGCTGCTCGCCGGGCTGGAGGCCCATTTCCTTCTCGATCCTGGCGGCGAGGGATTTCGAGCCTTCATGCTCGGGCGACATCTCCAGTGCCCTGCGGGCGTTGTTGAGCGCCGACCTCACTTGCCCCTGCGAATACTGGTGGACGGCGAGATTGAATCGAGCCTTGACGCTATCGGGAGCTAGTTGCGTCGCCCGTTTCAGGGCATTCTCGGCGTCCGCAGGCATCTTGTTCTGGGAAAGGGCGATGCCAAGCAGCAAATAGGCGTCCGCGTCCTTGCCGTAGTAGAGGATCGACTGGCGCAGCAACTCGGCCGCGTACTGAGGGTTATTGGCCTTGATCGCGATCTCCGCTTGATCGACCAGCTTTCGCGCCTGCTCCCTTATCGACATGAAGGATCCGGCCCCAGAGGATACTTGATCGGATGGGTCCCAGGTGGCCGGGACGATTTCCCGGCAACGGAACGCCCGCTGTTTCCGTTACAGTTAAAAGCGATGGCGATGATCCCCGTTATATGCCTGGCCGTGCTTTCGAGCCAGGCGGTTCCCCCGACTGCCTCGGTTCCCTTTCGCGTCTCTGAGAACGCGATCATCGTGGATGGCGCCGTGAACAAGCGGCCCGTATCCTTGATGTTCGACACCGGCTTCTCCGCTTCCGTCAACGTTGGCGACAACGTCGATCTTGGCAAACCGACCGGTCATATGACGCTAACCGACTTCGTCGGCTCGTTCGAAGCGGCGACGGTAAAGGTCACCGACCTCAAAGTCGGGGCGGTTTCGATGGATACGTCGGGATTGAGCGACGCCATTCTCAGCCGGGGAGACTACTCGCGGGTCTACGGAACCCACTGCGACGGCGTTCTCGGACTCGAGTGCATGGCGCACCGGGTGCTGGGCATCAACTTCGAGCATTCGCGGTTTGACTTCTACCCTGCCTCGATGGACATCTCGAAATGGACGCCCGACAACAAGAAGACCTTTCTCGTGAAGCTGCTTCCCACCGGAGACAATTCGCTCGAGATGAGCGTCCAGACGCCCACCGGCAAGCGGATGGTGATGGCCCTCGACACGGGAAACGGCTTTTATGCGACGACCCACCGGGACGTGCTTGCGCGGGTCGGCCTCTGGAAGGACAGCGAAACGCCGCAGTTCATGAGCGAGTCCATGGTGGCTTCCGGGCCGGTGGATAGCTGGTCGCTCCTCCTCAAGAACATGACGATCTTCGGCGTGCCGGTGCCTTCCGGAGTCTGGGACATCATCGATCTGCCCTCGGCGACGGCGGAAGGCGACGGAACGGTCGGCTACGGATTCCTCCACAACTTCAACATCATCGTGGACTTCGAGCGCCGGCGCGTCTGGCTCGAGAACTTTACGGGAAAGACCGCGGACGATCCTCTCGGCGACGTCGGCCTATTCGCGCTGGCAGACAGGAAGTCGGGCGACGTCAAGGTGTTTCGAGTCACCCCTAACAGCCCGGCCGCCAAAGCCGGAATCAAGGAGGGCGATACCATCCTTTCGGTAGGAGACGACGATCTTCCCAAGTACATCGGCTACGAGAGGATGCGGAAGATGCTCGAAGGCCCGGTCGGCTCCAAGGTGAATCTCGCGATCTCGTCGGACGGCGGAGTCAAGCGCTACGATTTGGAACGCGTCGAACTCTACAATCAGGTCGGCCAATAGGTCACGCCTTCACTGCGACCGTGAGCCCGTCCCCGAGCGGCACGAGCGAAGCGGCGACGCGGGTGTCGGCGCGCACCTTCCGGTTAAACTCGCGGATGTGCTCGGTTCCCTCCCCTCGATCGGCGGGATCGGCGATCCTTCCGCTCCAAAGCACGTTGTCCGCGGCGATCACGCCGCCCGGCCGGATCAAGTCGAGGCAGCGCTCGAAATAGCCCAGGTAGTTGGTCTTGTCTGCATCGATGAAGGCGAAATCGAAGGTATTCGACCACCCGTCCTGAACCAGCCGGTCCAACGTCTCCAGAGCGGGTCCGAGCCTGAGATCGACCTTTCGTGAGATCCCGGCCTTGGCCCAGTACTGCTGGGCGATCCGGGTGTATTCGTCGCTGACGTCGCACGCGACGACTTTCCCATCCTCCGGCA
>DATJYD010000357.1:0-4804 GCA_035499755.1 Fimbriimonadaceae bacterium | reverse complement strand
TCTCTCAAAACCTCAACTTAAAGATTCACAAAGCGCCCCACGAGGGGCGCAAACCGTCGCATCCGCACTCTTGTTGCGATCGACGACGTATTGTATTCATCTTTCTTTAAGAATCGATGGCTCCGCGCGCATTGCCGGTCTAATTGCTAGGAGGTGCCTCCCTGCATGTTGCCCCCAGAGGGTGCTCTTTGCATGTTGTCTCCTAACGGTGTTAGGCCTCCCCACCCCAACCGCCCCTAGTTCGAGATTGCGAGCGACGACCGAGAGCGGACTCCGAAGGCTTGCGCCTGACGCTTGTCCTCTCATCGAAAGGCCACGCAATACAAAGGCGCCGGTCACCTCGCGGGCACAAACGACCTAACGCTCCGCCGGCCGTCCGCGTATGCTTCGGGCGTGAGAAAGCTGCTCTCCCTGATTCTCCTCCTCGTTCCCGCGATTCTCGCCGCCGACGTCGAGCGTGGCGCTCCGCTCCCTAGAAAGGGCATGATCGGAATCGGAACCGCCTCCGACCCTCACGGTCTCAAGGTCACGGCAGTCGTACCGGGCGGCGCGGGCGAGAAAGCCGGCCTCCAAACCGGCGACATTATCGAATCGCTGAACGGCAAGAAGGTGACGGACCCCGCCGGCTTCGCGGCCGCAATCCACAACATGAACGGCGGCGACAAGTTCGCGTTTCGCTATCTTCGCGACGGCAAAGAGGCCGAAGCCGACGGCGTCCTGATCGCGCGACCGCAAGCTACCGAAACCGATCTGGACGTGATCTACGAGCAAGTCGTGAGCCGGAACAAGCGAATCCGGATCATCATCACCAAGCCGAAAAGCGCTGGCCCCTTCCCCGCGCTCTTCCTGATCGGCGGAATCGGCGCCTACAGCGTCGACGCCCCATTCAAGTCGATGCCGTACGGCAACGTCATGGGCCCGATCGCCAACGCGGGATACGCGACGGTCCGCATCGACAAGCCTGGCCAGGGCGACAGCGAAGGCCCCGCGTACAAAGATCTGACCTTCAACCAGGAGGCCGATGCCTACCTTCAGGCCCTGCGCCTCGTCAAGACCCTTCCCTACATCGACCCGGCGAGGATCGTCCTCTACGGCCACAGCATGGGCGGTTGCTTCGCGCCGGTGGTCGCCGCCCAGGAGCCGGTCAAGGCGGTAATCGCCAACGGCACCCTCTTCGCCTCCTTCGACGAGTACATGCTCGAAAACACCCGCCGGCAAGCGGAGTTGGGAGACGCACCGGAAGATCAGCTCGATCAGGAGCTCAAGCAACTCAACGCCATCGACTGTCTCATCTTCGACAAGGGCATGAGCCCGGCCGATGTCGAGAAACGCGATCCCGATCTAGCCGCCTCGGCCAAGGGTACTTTTCCGGATGGCCAGACCTATTCGGGAGTCGGTATTCCCTTCTTCCGCGACCTCGAGCATACGAATCTGGCTCTCGCCTGGAGTAAGGCGAAATGCGACGCCCTGCTCGTTTACAGCGAGAACGACTTTCTTTCGGGGCGGGCCGATCACGAGCGGATCGCGGCCTGGGTCAACCGGCTTCGGCCCGGCACCGCCGAGTTCAAACTGATCCCGAACATGGATCACGTCTTCACCAAAACCACCTCGATGCGAGACAGCATGGCGAAGTGGGGCAAGGGCGGCGAATTCAATCCCGCGATCGTGGAGACGATCGAAACTTTCCTGAAGAAGGAAGTGGGAGATTGAGGATCAAGGGAGGGGTTAGCGGTTGTCGGCTCCCGCTATCCTCCAATCCTAACTGAACCCGTCGAGCCTCGCAGCGTCTATTCCGTCACGAAGCGGTTCGCGCCCAACAGCCGCTGTAGGAGGATTCCCTATGGCAATCGAGAGCATCTTGGGCGATGTGGAGCAGGCGAGCCGCCGCTACTGGGACGGCGAGTACCAGGAGATGCGGTTCCTGGGAATGATCGACGAGACGGGGAGCCTGCAGCCTCCGCCTTCCCTCTCCGAAGAGCAAGGGCGTAGCCGCGTGCCCCGCGCCGCAATCAAAGCGCCCGACGTTCTCAACGAGGCCTATAAGTACGCCAAGCCGTCGTCGTTTTCGAGGGGCCTTCGCGTTTGCCTCGGGGACGCGGACCTTCTCCTCATCTCGGGCACAGCGAGCATCGACGAGGAAGGACGCTCCATCCACATCGGCGACTTTCGCGCCCAGCTCTGGCGGACTTATCGCAACATCACGCAACTCCTCAAGGCGGAGGGCGCCTCCTGGCAGGACATCGTACGGACGAGCTGCTACCTCCGCGACATCGAGCGGGACTATAAAGACTTCAACGAAGTGCGAACCGCGTTCTTCGAGTGGCTCGGCCTCGATCCTCTGCCCGCCAGTACGGGCATCCAGGCGCGGCTTTGCCGCGAGGAGCTTCTCGTTGAGATCGAGGCGATCGCCGTCCTTCCGGCCCGACGCTGACAGCGGCGGCTACACTTCGCCCTAACGCGCGACGCAAATGCCGCACGCGCACCGGATCCAAGCCTCCGGCACCGTCCAGCGGGCCCAACATGTCCCACTTGGGCCGGACCTGAAATTCAAGCGTCCTGGGACCGCATGGCGGCATGCTCTAGAGTAAGAACGATGCTCCTTCTCCCCGTCTTACTCGCGGCCGCTCTCGGCGTCCAGAAGGGCGCGACTCCAGATCAGGTCGGTGACGGCTATACGATCGTCACGACCGTCAAAATCGCCCAGCCCTACCGTCTCGCCGACATGAACGACGAGTTTCAGTCGGCGCGGCTGCAAAGCGAATCCGATGGCGTCGGGACCTTTGAGATCACTTACCGGCCGTTCCACCGTCAGAACATCTCGGCCGATCCGAACTGGCGGAAAGACGACGCCGAGATGGGCGAGTATCTCCGCCCACACCCCGCTGCCGACTGGACACCCGCCCTCCGCAAGCAGATCCTGAGCGACCTCGCCGCGGCCGGGATCGATCCGGCCAAGCTCGATGACAAGACGCTGGTCGAGAATGCTTCCGCCTGGGCGATGCGCCGATCCAAGTTCAACGAGCAGTTCGGTCTTTGGATGGTCAACTTCGCTGGAGGGGAGCCGGAGGTCGAGCCCGCGATGAGGCAGGCATTCAAGGAGAACGAGCCGGGCGGCCTCACCGACCAGGAGATCTTCGATCGCGAGGTGCTCGGAGCCGGCATGTACCGCAACAAGACGCATGGCTCCTGCACCTCGTCCTCGACCTACCTGGCGACGATCCTGCGAGCGGTCGGCATTCCCACCCGCATCATCCTGACCGTGCCCGCCTGCGATCCGAACGATCCGAACCAGATCAAGATGCTCGCTTCCGCGATCCGGCGCGGCCAGACGCGGATGACGGTGCGGATGGGGATGGTGTCGAGCGGGTTCGTGAACCACGTCTTCAACGAGGTGTGGGTGGGCGGCAAGTGGGTGCGGCTCAACTACGACCGCCTCGGCCAGCCGATCCTCGACAAGGACTACCTCGGGCTCATGACCCACGTCTACACGACGCTGGACGTGAGCGAAGTCCCGTTTCCCTCGACCTGGGGGACGCGATTCGCCCTCCACCAGGGTCCCAAACTCAGCTCCGACAATCCCTACGAGCTGCTAGGCGCCCGGGATCATCTCGAAGCGGGCCTCGCGCTCGACGATCCTCCCGTGCCCAATCTGACGACGGGAACGATCATCGCCGTGGTCAAGGGGGGCGATCCGCACCCGAGCTGGATTCAATTCCCTCCGGGAAACGATTGCTTGTTGCAGATCAAGGAGTGGATTCCCGACCAGAGCTTTCTTCAGCTTCGCGACTTTATCGAGGGAGCAAGCGACAGGATCGTCCTTCACGCCGACGGCCATCCCGATGTTGCCGCGATCGTTACCGGATACAACGTCGACGACGGCTCCGGCCGATTCCAGGCCTTCGGCGTACATCTCGAAAGACCGCTGGTTAAGGGCGTGGACTACGAGCTTCAGCCGCAGAACACGGGCCACGCTCGCGTCTGGGCGGTGGCAAAGGGCGTCGTCTGGAAGGGCTGACCCCGGCCGCGAATCCGGTCCAACACTTGAGTGCGAAAGCCTGGCGGATGTTATTCCGCGTAGCCTATCGGGCTTCGCTCATCGTCCCTCAGGTTGTCATCTCAAGGCAAGCTCGTTCGGAGAATTCAGGAGCCGCCCTAACCCAGACCTAAGAGGCAGTTGGGTGGAGTCAGCCCCGTGCCTGGGCTTTCAGCCCCCGCTCGGGCGGAGCCCGAGGGTCTCAACCTTCGGTTGAGCGGCGACTGAAAGTCGCCGGCACGGGCTTCGGCGCCTCTCACAGGGACTCCACGCAACAGCCTCGTAACCCGCATTACTGACGAACGGCGCTGCCCCGCCACGCCCCGTGGCGCGCGGCGAATCTGTCACCGATCATCCAGATTAGGAGCAATACGATTTAGTTTGGTCCGCCGGCCGTCGAATCGGTTCCGCCTCCGAGGCGGTGGATTTCGGTGGATTCGGTGGTTCGATCTCTCTAGGTAAACAGCATTGAGACTAGGAGCCGGCGACGACCGCAAAGGGGATCGCCGGCACGTAGCCGAGGGAGATGCGCCGGGTCTTTGCCGGCCCGCCCTTTGGCGGGGTGACTTGCTGCTCCGTCGAGGCGCTGAGGATCAGATTCCCTGCGGTTCCCGGCTTCACCTTCTTCGGGTCGAGCCTCACGGTGGCGACAAAGCCGTCCGGGCCAGTCTTGACGCCTTCGAGGCTGAATCCGTCCGGTGCATCCTCGAGAACCAGATGGATGCGGCTCGCGAGCGGCCCGTTCGGCCCGCCCAACCGGATCTGGGTCGG
>DATJYD010000356.1:0-2762 GCA_035499755.1 Fimbriimonadaceae bacterium | reverse complement strand
CCGGGCCCGGTGGTGGCGGGTGCCGGGTGATTCCGTACCGCGTTCGGCCGGCCATGAGGCCCAGGTCAAGTGGCTCTACGACTGGTGGGAACAGATCGACGGGTGGATCACCGAGAACCGGCCCGGCGGCGTCGCCAGGCCCGCGGCGGCACCGCTTGCGGGTGACGAGACCGCCGGACCGTTCGGAGAATTACCGGACGCGGCACATGGTCACCCCCGGTCACTCCGGAGTACGGTCGCGGACATGAAACCTGCGCGGCCCGGCGAGGCGCCGCCTGATGACGGGCGCATCCCCCTCACCCTCCGGATCGGGGTCACCGGCCACCGCGACCTCGCTGACCCGGACGCGCTGCGTGCGCCGGTCCGCGAGGCCCTGTATCGGCTCCCGAGACTGGTGCGCGCCGCCCCGGGCGCCGGACTGGCTCTGGTGGTGGTTTCGGCGCTGGCCGAGGGGGCCGACCGGCTGGTGGCGGAGGAGGCCCTCGCCAATTACGACGCGCGGCTCGCGGCGGTGCTGCCGATGCCTGCCGACGACTACGCCGAGGACTTTAGGAGCGAGATGTCCAAGCGGGAGTTCCGCTCCCTGCTTGACCGGGCCAGCGACACGTGGGAGGCCCCGGCCGGATTGAGCCGTGAGGAGGCCTACGAGCGAGCCGGGCATTACGTGGTGGACCACTGCGACGCGATCATCGCCCTGTGGGACGGCGAGAGGTCACGAGGCCGGGGCGGGACCGCGGAAATCGTCGGCTACGCCCAGGCGAAAGGCGTGCCGATAGCCTGGGTGCACACCGTGGGCGACCCGGGGCCCAGTTACGCGTTCGACAACGGCCGGGCGGGATCTGGCACTCGAAGTTCGACAGGCACGATGCCGAGCTGCCCGGAGAGCTGAGGGTTGGCCGACCGTTATTCGCCTCGTGGCGGCTGTCTCCACGCCTCCTGGATGATCTGAACCGTCAATACAGCCGCTGCCTCCGAGGCATACTTCTTCCATTGATCGCGCTCCTGGGTCTGCGACGACGCACTCCCCCGGGCGGCTGGCGCTGCCTTCGATCGTCCGGTGCGCGGCACATCAGAGATACCACGCACCATGGAGTAATTAAGCCCGAGCCCTTTCTCCCGTGCTTGCTGGATTGCCTGAGCCACTCCCAAGCCTTCCATCTCGACCGCCTTGAGTTTAGGCCAGAGCTCCAGAACGGGCTTGAACGTTGGGTCAGAGATGTCATCAATCACCTTGTTGCCAGAGGCAATAGCGCCGATCTGAACTTCGGGACGCGCTTTCTTGTCTGGCGGTACGAGTCCGATATCATCGCTCCAGGTCGGCTTTCTGACCGACAGGGCCCTCGCAGCATTGGCTAGTCCGAGATCTGCGGAGAATATCCAATCCGGACGAGGATGATACCCGTTATCGACCTTTCCGTACTCGTAACCGTAAATATAGTCGGACACGACTACATCCCCCTTGCGTAGCCCGCCGAGCCCTCCGGCAACGCCAACAAGCAGAACGTAGTCGGTCGTGAACGTCTGGATTGCATCCATCACAGCGAGCATCCCGCTGCTCTCTCCGGCCCGTCCGAGGATTCCCAGGGCGACACGATATGAAGCCTGGTATTGATCCGATTTAATATACCCATATTCCCAGGCGTACAAGTTGGGGCGACCGCGAGTCGCGAGCACCGGCGATGTCTGCTCGAGATGCTGGTGAACCGCAGCATGTTCTTCTGGCAAAACGGTAAGAATCACAATGTCGATCGCAGCCTTGCCCTTGGGCGATCGCCGGGAAACCTGGCTAGCCTGAGTTGCTGGCTTCTTCGCGTCGGCGGCATCTTTGGCTGTCACCGCCGAAGTCAGATACCGATCGAGATCCCTGACGATGTGTGTGATCTGCTCTTGAAGTGGCAAGTGAGCCAGGTTAGCGCCTTGTGAGGAGATCGGCGGGTCCGAGGGCTTCGGATCGTCCAGGTAGTACGGAATTATGGTCAGCACGTCTTGCTGACGAAGTCGTTCTGCTGTCTTGAGTTCCTCGTCACACCATTTGCTCTGCCAATATGATTGGCTAATCAATGGCACGAAGAGTTGTGTGGACTGGAGTCTGGCACGGAGCGAATCCGGCCAGGGTTTTCCGAGTTCGAACGTATTATCATAAACATAGTGAAACGGCTTGATACCTTCTAGATTGAGCGCGCGGACCAACCCACTCGCGAACACGTTTTCAGGTCCGGCATTACTAATGAAGATCGAGATTTGGCGTCGCCCGAGGTTTTGGAAGTAATCCTGTCCCTCGCGCTCCGACTGGAATGGTTCGCGCGGCTGGAACAGCTTCTCGATCTGACGCTCCAATTGCGTCGTCAGCTCTTGCGATGAGTGCCATCGGATAAAGAGCTCATCCTTTACTCCCGCTGCGCGAAGCGCCTCGTCGGCGCCCATGAGCGACGCTATTTCACGGCCGCTGTCCCTGGCGCTCTGATACAACAATCCAATTGTCGGAATGAATCTGCCTTGCAGGAAAGGATAAATCCATGAGGGAATACGTGGTGAACCAACGTCGATCACGACGAAGTCGCACGCATCGAGTTGCAAGGCGAACTGGAATGCATTATCGAAAGCCAGGTTTATCTCACGGGGTTCATGGCCGGCAGCTGCCAATAGCTTCTCGATAGCTCCTCTGGTTTCGCGATAAGCCGGGGTGGGTGGAAGTATCAGACCCGCTGGGCCGCGAGGTCGATCGCCGATGCTACTGTAGGCGCGGCTTTGGAGGGCAAGTT
>DATJYD010000355.1:0-7475 GCA_035499755.1 Fimbriimonadaceae bacterium | reverse complement strand
CTAGAAAGGCTCTGGCCCGCAACGCGAGAAAGGGCGGATAGTCCTTGGCAAGCACAAGGGCATCGGTCGAAGCCGCGATCACGCCCTCGTAGTTTTGCCCCTCCAACTGGCTCTGGAGGATTCTCGTGACGTGATCGAGGTCGCCGATGGCGAGATCGGGGTGGCCAAGCGCCTTGTTCGACGCCGCCCGCAGCATGAGCAGCTTCACGCTCCCCGAGACTCCTTTCAGACCGCTCGTGCACTCGGTGACGGTTGAGCGGTAGTCGCCCTTCGCGAAGTCTTTTTCGGCCGCACTGAGGGCCGTTTGGCTGTCGCTCAGGGTCAGGAGCTTAAGGAGGCTGAGGCACCGTTTGTTGGTAGGATCCGCTTTCAAGGCGACGGCAAGATCATGGTTTGCGTCGGCGATCCGGGGCGGTTTCATCTGGATCTCGATGGAGGCGCGCTGACCGAGGTAGATGGGGCTCGCCATGGGCAACCGCTGGATCGCGATATCCACCTGCTTGAGGGCGTCGGCATAGTCGCGCTTATTGAAGAGTGAGACCGAGAGGACGTAGTGAGCCTCGGTCGCGGTGTCGGCAAGGACCGGGGACTGGACGGACGCCATATCGGCGAGTCCTTGGGTGAGGCGCTTGATCGCGGCGTCGTCATCGCCGAGCGCCTGATAGATCTTGCCCGCCCCGAGCCACGGCCGGATATCTCCCGGCTTGTACTCGCAGACCGAGTCGAACAGCGCGGCCGCTTTGCGGAGATCCTCCTTGTCTCCCTCCGACATAGCCGCGCCGTTGTCATAGTCTTGGAGGTGACGGAGCGAGAGGTCCTGAGCCTGCTTCATCAGGTCTTCGGCCTGGACGTCGCTCTTGAGACCCGAGCCTCGGGATTCGAAGAACCAGACGATCAGGAGGATGAGGACAGCGAGGCCGATCGTGATCAACCAGGGATTGACCTTCGGAGTCTCGACGGCGGGTTCAGTTGGCAACGATGCTCACCAGCTTGTCCGGAACGTAGATGATCTTCCGGATCGTCTTGCCTGCGAGATGGGACTGAACCTTGGGCGAGGCTTTCGCGGCGTCGACGGCCTCGCGCTCAGGGGTGCCGACGGGCATGCGGAGGGCATCGCGCAATTTCCCGTTGACCTGGACGGCGATCGTCGCCGTCTCCTCGACGGCGAGCTTCTCCTGGAAGCTCGGCCAGGCCTGATGGTAGGTAAATCCCTGGTTACCGATCTGCTCCCAAAGCTCGTCGGCGCTGTGGGGCGCGCCGGGGGCGAGGAGAAGGATGAGGCTTTCGAGGGCTTCGCTCGCGGCAAGCTCGTACGCCTTCGACGGCTCCTTGGCTTTGGGCTGGGAGTCGGTGATCGCGTTCACGTACTTCATCAGCCAGGACACGTAGGTGTTGAATTGGAAGCGGTCGATGTCGGCGGTGCAGTCGCGGATGGTCTGGTGGGTCGCGCGGCGAAGGGCGGCGGCGCGTTCGTCCATCGGCTCGAACTCGATGTGGTGACGCCAGTTCGGCTCGTAGAGCGGCTGAAGCTCGGTCACCAGTTTGAATACGCGTGAGAGGAAGCGAACCGAGCCCTGCATCCCCTCGCTCGACCAGTTCACGTCCGCGTTGAAGGGGGCGACGAAGAGGAGGTACATGCGGAGAGCGTCGGCGCCGTACTGCTCTTTCGCCTCGTCGGGGGTGACGACGTTGCCCTTCGACTTGCTCATGCGCGCCCAGCGCCAGAGCACTTGGTCTTCTTCGAGCTTCTTCGCTTCTTCGAAAGAGACGAGGATGCCTTCCTCGCCGAGGTCGAGCACCTCGCCTTCGACCGGCTTGCGATAGGGGGTGAGGGCGAGAACCTGGCCCTGGTTCTGCAGCCGCTGGAAGGGTTCGAGGACGCTGACCAGCCCCTCGTCGTAGAGCACCTTGGTCCAGAAGCGGGCGTAGAGGAGGTGCATGACGGCGTGCTCGGCGCCGCCGACGTAGCAGTCGACGGGCATCCAGTACTCGGCCTTCGCCTTGTCCCAGGCCTCGTCGTCGTTGCCGGGATCGCAGAAGCGCAGGAAATACCAGGAAGAGCAGGCGAAGCCGCCCATCGTGTCGGTCTCGCGCTGCCCGAGACGGCCGTCGCGGTCGCAGACGTTGACGAAGTCGTCGATGTGGGCGAGCGGCGAGGAGCCGTCGCCGGCCGGCTCGTAGTTCTCGACGTCGGGCAGGTAGACGGGCAACTCGCTCTCGGGTACGAGTTGCAACTCGCCCTCCGCGCTGTGGATGACGGGGATCGGGCAGCCCCAGTAGCGCTGGCGCGAGATCAGCCAGTCGCGCAGCTTGTACTGGATCTTGCGCTCTCCGATCCCAAGCGCCTCGATCCACTCGCCGAGCTTGCGCTGGCCCTCCGCGACGGTCAGGCCGCTGTACTCGCCGGAGTTGATCATGACGCCGTCCTTGGCGACGAACGGCAACCCCCCTTCCTCTTGCGGCGATGATTGTGCGCCGGATGGCGACTGGCCGGGATCGGACGCGAAGGGCGTGAGAACGGTGAGGCCTTCCTTGCCGAACTTGATCTGCCAGCCCGACCGGTCCTCGACCTTCTCGAATACGGCGGCGACTTGATGGGGGGCGATCACGGGAATCACCGGGATGGAGAACTTCTGGGCGAACTCGAAGTCGCGCTCGTCGTGGCCGGGAACCGCCATGATCGCGCCGGTGCCGTAGGTGGCGAGGACGTAGTCGGCGATCCAAATCGGGACGTGCTTGCCGTTGGCAGGGTTGACGGCGTAGGCGCCGGTGAAGACGCCGGTCTTCTCCCGGTTCGTGGCCGTCCGGTCGGCCTCGCTCATCAGCTTCGCGTGCTGCTGATAGTCGGCGATGGCTCGCTTGTGCTGGTCGTCGACTCGCGCGGAGATGTGCTCGACGATCGCATGCTCGGGCGAGAGCACGCAGAAGGTCATCCCGAAGATCGTGTCGATCCGGGTCGTGAAGACATCGAAGTGGAGGGAACGGCGTTGGGCGTTGGGCGGTTGGCGTTCGGGGTCCGCGTCGAGGTCGTAGCGATCGGACAGGTCGGACTGGTCGGGGAAGACCACCCGCATCGTGAACTGCACGCCGTCGCTGCGGCCGATCCAGTTGCGCTGCTGGGCCTTGATCCCGTCCGGCCAGTCGACGGAGTCGAGATCGTCGATCAGGCGCTGGGCGTAGTCGGTGATCTTGAAGAACCACTGGGGGATCCACTTCTTCTCCACGATCGCACCGGAGCGCTCGGCTCGGCCGCCCACGATCTCCTCGTCGGCGAGCACCGTCTTATCGACCGGGTCCCAGTTGACGGCGGCAAGCTTGCGATAGGCGAGGCCCTTCTTGTAGAGAAGCTCGAAGATCCACTGCGTCCATTTGTAGTAGCTCGGATCGCTCGATTTGAAGGAGCGCGACCAATCGTAGCTGATTCCGACCAGGTCCATCTGCCGCTTGTAGTTCGCGGCGTACTGATCAATCATCGGCGCGGGATGGGTCTTGCGCTTGATGGCTTCGTTCTCGGCCGGTAGGCCGAAGGCATCGAAGCCCATCGGATGCAGGACGTTGCAGCCCTGCATGAACTTCATGCGGCAAATCACGTCGGTCGGGACGTAGTTGCGGCAATGCCCGACCGACAGTCCCGCGCCGGAGGGGTAGGGGAAGAAGTCCATTCCGTAGAACTTCGGCCTCCCCTCCTCCTCGCGGGTAAGGAACAGCTCCGCATCCTCCCATCGCTTCTGCCATTTGGATTCGAATGCGGACGGTTCGTATCGATCTGCCATGAAGGGATGAGTTTACTTGGGCTAGCCCCGCCCGTTGGACAGATCAGTCGGATGAGACGGCTCGGTCAAGTCGGACCCATTCGCCCGTCCGCCCATTCACCCGTTGACTCCGTTCCCCTACCCTCCGCAGTTAGGATGCGGACCCTCCGCGTCCGTCGTCCAGTAGCACACGTTGCCGATCGTCTGCTGATACGGCATGTTCTTGGCGTGGGTGTCGGCGAAGACCACGTTGAAGCGCCCGTTATGCCGCTGGATGTCCAAGGACAGGAACTGCGCCGCCGTGGGATTGGTGCCCGAAGTCACGTAGGTCGGGTTCGACCCGTTCTGCGAGTAGATTCCCGCGCCCTGATTCGCCCAGAAGCTGACGAAGTAAGGGCTCTGGTTCGCTGGGATCGTTCCCCCGATGAGTTGGTAGTACTCCGCGTTCGTTCCCCCTTGGCCGGGGCAGAAGCCGGCCGTGAGATTGCCGCAATTGGTCAGGCCGGTCGCGTTGACGACGTCCGGACCGCACTTCCAATAGCCCGAGTCCATCACGAGGATCGTGCTCGCGACCCGCGGAACCGAGGTGGCGTTCACGCTCTGGGGCACGCCAGTCGAGCCGCCGTTGCTGGAGGCTGCCGAAGTGATCCAGCCGAAGTTCGTGCCGTAGCTATCCTGTCCGCCGTAGTCCTGGGCGGTCTGAGCGCCATCGCCCCTCGTGTAGTGCACGACAACCCCGCTGCCGGGATAGAAGGCCTCGGAGTTATCCGGGTCTTTGAATAGAGCATAGCTCTTGGTATACGGGTAGAGGGCGTAGACCCAGAACAGCCTCTCGTTGGCGGGAGAAGAGGAAGAGCCGCCGGCGATGCTCGTGTTCGACTGGTCGGGAGCGAAAGGGCTCAGCGCGCCATTCTGGATGTATTCCTGGCAGACCGAGACCGCGCTATAGCCATTCGCGGCGGTGCCTCCGCAGTTGAAGCGATCTTGGAAGAAGTTGTCGTCCGAGTCGTTCAAATACATGTAGGTGGCGAGGCCAATCTGCTTGAGGTTGCTTAGGCAATTGGTCTTCTTGGCTGCTTCCTTCGCTTGGGCGAAGACCGGGAAGAGGATGGCGGCGAGAATCGCGATGATCGCGATGACGACGAGGAGCTCGATCAGCGTGAAGGCGCTCTGCCTTCGCATGGACGCATGAGACGAGACGATATTGGGCATGGAATTCTCCTTCGGTATCGACAGGAGCGAAACCCTTTGGAGTGCGGCGACCCGGCGCCGCTCTTCCCCCGCGAGCCTGCGAGCGGCCGGAAGCGGTTTCGCTCAGACGGCGATCGGGAGGTCTCCAGGAGGCGCCCGCGGATTCCAGGCGGCGGCCGGACAGAATGCCGGCGGGGGGCCGACGTACAGGAAAATGGGCCGAGGCTTCTCCGGCTCGCGCGCTGGCTCGTTCGCCCTTGCGAACGAGATCGCCTCGACATGGGTGGCGGCGCTACGGATGAGATGGCGGGCGCCCGCCTCGCCGCGAAGGGCAAGCAACTTTGGAAAGACCGACCGCGAGAACGCGGCCGGCGCGCCGAGGATCCCCTCGTAAGCCGACGCCGCGATCTCGATCTCGCCGGCGAGCACCCGCTCGGCCAGGGACCAGAGGTGGGCAGGCGTGATCCGGGGCTGGTCCGCCAAGGCGACGACGACGCATTCGGGATCACTCCGGAGCCGGGCGACTCCGGTCCGGATCGAGCTCGATAGCCCTTCCGCCCATTCGGAGTTCCGGACGACCCGTACCGGCAGGCGCTTAAGCCGCTCCCGGATCTCGGCATCGTTCCCGCCCGCGACCACGACGACTTCGGCTGCCCCGGAGGCAAGGGCCGTTCGCGCCGCATGCTCGACGAGAGGGCGGCCCTGGTATGTAAGAAGACCCGGCGAACCGCCTGCAGCGAGAAGGACCACCGCAAAGCCCGGCAGCTCGCGGGCCCCTTTCAGCCCCGATATTCTCGCGTGTCCGGCGGCCATCGAATGAGTGGAGTATACGGCAGGTTGGACGGACCGGCACGTGGGGCGCGACGTCCGCGCCACGGGAGCGCGTTTGTGTAAACTCCCCGTCACCCCATGCTCAAGCATCCGGAGATCACCCGCCGCCGCCTCGACCTCTTCCTCAAGCAAGACATCGTTCCCAGACTCTACGGCGAGCGCGTCCCCCTCAAGATCGAGCTCAACGAGAACCCGGCGAAGGATCAAAAGGAGGCCATGAAGGGCCCTTGGCGCGAGATCCAACCCGGCCACCGCTACGGCCCCGCCTTCACCACCTTCTGGTTTCGCCTCACCGGCGTCCTCCCCGATTCGATGAAGGACAGGGAGATCGCGGTCGTCGCGGAGCTTGGCGGCGAGCGCACCGTCTGGCGGGACAACTCGCCCTGGTGCGGAATCGACTGGCAGCACGCCGACATGGGCTTCCTGGACGGCTCGGTCTTCCCCAGTGAGCAGAGCCATGCCGGCAAGATCGACATGATCGTCCAGTCCTACACGCGCAACGCGCAGGTTTCCGTCCATATCCGCGAGGAGCCACGCGAGGCCCTCGTCGAGACC
Source organism: Fimbriimonadaceae bacterium (assembly GCA_035499755.1). Lineage (GTDB taxonomy): Bacteria > Armatimonadota > Fimbriimonadia > Fimbriimonadales > Fimbriimonadaceae > JAEVZK01. The sequence goes on along the minus strand of DATJYD010000355.1, from coordinate 1,146 downwards.
GTCGAGAAGGCCGAGGTGGTCGTCGTCGACACCGAGATGAAGGCCCTCCATTACGATCTGGACTTCGCCCTCAACCTCCTCGACAACCTCGACAAGGACAGCCCCGCCTACGCTTCCCTGATTCGGGCTCTCAACGAGGTCGTGAACGTGTACCGCCCGGCTGCCCGCGAGACCATCGGCCGCGGCCGCAAGCTCATTAGAGACGCCCTCGGCGCCCTCAACGGCGAGCTGAACCATACCGTCGTCGCGGTCGGCCACGCCCACCTCGACACCGCCTGGCTCTGGCCGATCGAGATCACGAAGAAGAAGATGGCCCACACCACGGCCACTCAGCTCAACCTGATCGACCATTACCCGGAGTACGTCTTCGCCCATTCGCAGGCGAGCCAATACGAGTGGCTGGAGAAGGAGTATCCGGTCCTCTTCGAACGGGTCAAGGCCGCGATCGAGAAGGGCCAGTGGGAGCCGGTCGGCTCGATGTGGGTCGAGGCGGACTGCAATCTGACAGGTTCGGAATCGCTCGTGCGCCAGTTCCTCTACGGCAAGCGCTACTTCCGCGACAAACTCGGCTACGAGACCCACGACATGTGGCTGCCCGACGTCTTCGGCTACGCGGCGGCCCTGCCCCAGATTCTCGCCAAGCTCAACATCAAGTACTTCCTGACGCAGAAGATGTCGTGGAACCAGACGAACAAGTTTCCCCACCACACCTTCTGGTGGCAGGGCATCGACGGCACCCGGATCTGGACCCACTTCCCGCCTTCCGACACCTATTCCGGCAGTTGCGAGCCGAAGGAGATCCTGCGGTCGGTCCGCAACCATAAGGACCACGCCCGCTCCGACTACTCGCTTTACCTCTTCGGCCACGGCGACGGAGGCGGCGGCCCGACCGAGCGCCATCTCGAAATGCTCCGCCGAGGCGTCCCCGCGCCGCTCTATCCCGAGGTTCAGACCGGCAAGCGCGCGATCGACTTCTTCCGGGAGGCGAAAGCCCGCTCACGCGATCTCCAGACCTGGGTCGGCGAGCTTTACGGCGAATTCCACCGGGGCACCTACACCAGTCAGGCCGCGAACAAGCGGGGCAACCGTTTCTCCGAGTTCCTGATGCGCGACGCCGAGTACCTGGCCGCCTTCACGGAGGGCTTT
>DATJYD010000354.1:0-3460 GCA_035499755.1 Fimbriimonadaceae bacterium | reverse complement strand
CGGCACTGATCTTAGCCGGCCTCACGGTTGGCTGGATTCTCTCCAGACTGATTGACTTGGCAGTTGCCCGGAGCATCCTCGTTCTTCACCGCCGTTGGGTGTTGCCGGGCGAGACCATGATCGTCGTCTCCGCTCGGCCGGCATCGGTGGCTACGGCCGTAAAGCTCATTTCGGAAGCGGCGGGGGAACATCCGGCGGTTTTCGTGATGCGCCCGTCGGAGGGACCGATGCGAGAACCCGCGATTCAGCCCCATCCGGCATTGGGCGAAGACGAGGTCAACCGCCGCGCCGTCGCGCTCGCGCTAGACCTGCGACAGGCGACCCGCGGCCATCCTCCACGAACGCTGAATCCGCGTCTGGAGTACTGCGCGAGAGTCCTCGCCCGCGTTCAGGATCGCCTCTCGGCGGCGGTTCGTCTCGAACACGGCATCGCGCTGTCCGCCGAATGGCTGCTCGATAACGGCTACATCATCCAGGGGCATATCGAGGACTTCAGGCGAAACCTCCCGAGCCGTTACTATCGAGAGCTGCCCTTTCTCCCTTCCGGGAACTGGAAGGACTATCCGCGCATCTATGCGGCGGTCTGCGAGATCGTGGCCGACTGGGACGGATCGCTGACCAAGCAGAGGATCCAGTCCTTTCTCCAGACTTTTCAAAGTCAGACCGACCTGACCACCGCGGAACTCTGGGCCTTTCCCCTCATGCTCCGGCTGCGGCTGATCGAGTTCATCGCGAGTCTCAGCGTGGAAGTGGAGCGCAGGCAGTCGGAGAGCGAGCGCGCGGCGTTCTGGGCCAATCGCCTCCTCTACACCGTGCGGCGCGATCCGGACCGGATGCCGGAGGTCCTCGCTGCCGTCGCCTCGGAGTGCCCGCGTCCGTCTCCCCACGTGGTCGAGGAACTGCTCGACCATCTCTACGCGGAAGAGGTGGCGTTGACCCCCGTGCGGTCTTGGCTGCAGGCCAAGTTCCCGGCTCCGCTGGAGGACGTGCTCCGGCAGCATGAGCAACGGGAGGCGGCCGCCCAGGCATCCCTCGCCAACGCCATTTCCACCCTTCGTCTCCTTTCCCAGTTCGACTGGCGCGACGTATTCGAGGCGGTCAGCCGTGTCGAGGCAATTCTCTGGACCGATCCGGCGGTGGCCTATGGCGGCATGGATTTCGAGACCCGAGACGCTTATCGACACCAAGTGGAGAGGCTCAGCCGTCAAAAGAACCTGACGGAAGAGCAAGTCGCCGAGACCGTCTTGGAAATGGCCCGGGCAAACACCGCGCCTCCCGGGAACCACGTCGGCTACTACCTCGTCGACGAGGGTCTCTCCCTCTTGGAACGGCGGTTGAATGCTTCCCCGGGAGTTCGCGGGGCGACTCTGGGTTGGGTCAGGCGTCATGCCGGCCCGATCTACGTCGCCGGAGTTGCAGCGGGAACCGCGATCTTCGTCTACCTCGCTCTGCTTTTCGCCCACCTCCACGCGGTTCCCGAGCACCGGGCGATCGTGCTCGCTCTGCTTTTCCTCCTGCCCGCCGTGGAGTTGGCGGTCCAGACGGTCAATTACGTGATCACCCGTTCGATCCGGCCCCGGGCGCTCCCCAAGATGTCTTTCCTCAAAGGGATTCCGGATGAGTTCCGGACCCTGGTGGTCGTGCCGATGATGCTCCTCACGCCGGAGTCCATCCGGGACGAAATCGAGCGGCTGGAGATCCGCGCCCTCGCCAATCCCGATTCGAACCTGGTGTACGGATTGCTCGCCGACTATTCGGACGCCCCGTTCGAGCACATGCCGGAGGACTTCGAACTCCTCGACGTTGCCCGGCGCGGCATCGGCGAGCTGAATGAGGCCCACGGCGCCGATCGCTTCGTCCTGTTCTACCGCGAGCGATCCTGGAGCGAGACGGAGCAATGCTGGATGGGGTGGGAGCGAAAGCGGGGCAAGCTCGAAGAGCTGAACCGCTTCCTCATGGCAGACCCCGGGAGCGCGGAGCGCGTGAAGATCGGGGCGGGGCCGACCGACGCCGTTTCCTTCGTTCGGTTCGTGATCACCCTCGATTCGGATACCCAGCTTCCTCGCGATACCGCGCGCAGGCTGGTGGCGACGCTCGCCCATCCTCTCAACCACGCGCATCTCTCGCCGGACGGACGCCGCGTCTTGCGAGGTTTCTCGATTATCCAGCCGCGGGTTACGACCAGCCTTCCGAGCGCCACCGCCTCCTTGTTCACTCGGATCTTCACGGATCCGACCGGAACCGACCCCTACACCCACGCGGTATCCGACGTCTATCAGGACCTCTCGGGCTCGGGCGCTTACCATGGAAAGGGGATTTACGATCTCGCGGCATTTCACAGCGTGCTGAACGGGCGCTTCCCGGAGGGCCACCTTCTCAGCCACGATCTGCTCGAAGGTTCCTTGGCGGGGGTCGCGCTCGCGAGCGACATCGAGCTTCTGGATCTCTTTCCAGGCAGCTACGAGGCGTATTGCGCCCGGCAGCATCGATGGATTCGAGGAGACTGGCAGATCATCGACTGGCTTTTGCCGACGACTCCGAACGAAAACACGGGACGAGAGCGCAATCCTCTTCCCTTGCTCAAACGGTGGATGATCTTCGACAATCTTCGTCGTAGCCTTACTCCGCCGGCGGTGCTCGCGATGCTGATCGCCGGCTCGGCGGTATCGCCGAACGCGGAGGTCAGCGCGCTCCTGTCCGTTCCTCTCCTGCTTGGCCCCTTCTGGTTTCCATTGCTCACGCGTCTCACCCAGCCCTGGGTCTTCGATCCGGTCGTGTGGAAGGAGCCGGGCCTCAACCTGGCGCGAACCCTCCTCTTCACGGCGGCTCTGCCCCACCAAGCCTGGGTGTCGACCAATGCGATCGTGCGCGTCTTCTGGCGTCGCGCGGTCACCCATCGACATCTCCTAGAGTGGGCGACCGCGACCGGAACCGGCAAATCGCCTCTGCTCGAGAGGACGCGCCAGGTGGTGTTGCGGTTCGCATGGGCTCCCGTATTCGCAATCGCCGCTTTGGCGATCGTAGGACATGCCCACCCGCATTTCGCGCCCGCCATTCTGCCGTTCGCCGTTCTCTGGGCGGTCTCGCCGGTGATTCTCGCCCTTCTAGACCGGCCCCTCGATCGAATCAGACCGCAGGCCTTGTCGGCTAGCGATCGCGCGGGGCTTCGAACCGGCGCGCGCCGGACCTGGCGCTATTTCGACGACTACGTCAATGCGAAGTCCCACGACTTGCCTCCCGACAACTTCCAGGAATCCGTCCGGACCGAGATCGCCGAGAGGACGTCACCGACGAACATCGGTCTTTATTTGCTCTCAGCCCTCGCCGCGCACGATCTCGGCTACATCCCGTTCGATGTGTTCGTGAAGCGGACGTCGGGGACGATGCTCTCGATCCAGGGCCTCGAGAAGTACCGCGGCCACCTGCTGAATTGGTACGACACCGGCACCCTCCAGCCGCT
>DATJYD010000353.1:0-4493 GCA_035499755.1 Fimbriimonadaceae bacterium | reverse complement strand
TCTTCGTTCTTGATCTTCTCGAGCATTCCGCGAACGGCTTCGACGGAGCCTTGCACGTCGGCCCTGATCACGAGATTCAGCTCACGCAATTCCTCGGTTTCGAGCTTCTTCCGCAACTCGCTCAGGGTCATACCGCGGCTCGGAGCCTCCAGAGACTTGGCGTGAGCCACTTTTGCCCGGCTTTCCGCGATCTCTCTCGCGCTGCGCTCGTCGGCCGCCCATTCGACACGGTCGCCGGCGGCGGGGACGTCGCTGAGACCGAGAATTTCGACCGGAGTGGATGGCCCGGCTTCCGTCATTTTCTCGCCCCGGTAGTCCGTCATCGCCTTGATGCGGCCGTAGGTTTGGCCGACGACGAGGGCATCGCCGATCTTCAGAGTCCCCTCCTCGACGAGGATGGTGGCGACGGGACCGCGCCCTCGCTCGAGCTTGGCTTCGATCACCGTGCCCGAAAGCTCCGCCTTCGGGTCGGCTTTCAGCTCCAGGACCTCGGCTTGGAGGAGGATGCCTTCTAAAAGGTCCTTCACGCCCTCGCCGGTGACGGCGGAGACGCTTTGCGTCATGGTCTGTCCGCCGTAGGCTTCCGGCACTACGTTGAACTCGGTGAGCTGCTGAAGGACCCGGTCCGCATTTGCCTCCGGCTTATCGATCTTGTTGACGGCGACGATCATCGGCACGTTCGCGTTTTGAATGTGCTGGATCGCCTCCTTGGTTTGAGGCATGATGCCGTCGTCGGCGGCCACGACCAAGATGGCGATATCGGTCACCTGAGCGCCGCGAGCGCGCATCGCGGTGAATGCGGCGTGGCCGGGAGTATCGAGAAAGGTGATCTTGCCTTCCGGCAGCTCGACCTGGTAGGCGCCGATGTGCTGGGTGATTCCGCCGTGTTCGCGAGCCGCTACGTTGGACTTTCGGATGTAGTCGAGGAGGGAGGTCTTGCCATGGTCGACGTGGCCCATGATCGTGACGACCGGCGGTCTTGGCTGAGCCCCTTCGACTCGCTTGTGGCGAACCTGATGAACCGGCCGAGGCTTCGGGGCCTCCGCAATCTTATAGGCGTATCCATAGCTCTCAACGAGACGCTGGGCGACATCGTCCTTTAGAGGCGTCGTCAGCGTTGCCATGACTCGGAACTTCGTAACGAGAGTCTTCTGCACGTCGCTTTGACTCAAGCCAAGAGCCGCCGCCACATCCCGAGGTGTCGACGCCGGCTTGAGGAAGACGTCCTTCGATCCTGCCCGCTCGACGCACTCTCCCCTGATCAGTTCCAGGGTATCGGCATCGGCTTCGAAAGCGGCGCCATCATGCTCGACGCCAAGGTCGCTCAACACCCCGTAAAGGGTGCCGGGCACAAGATCGAACTCCTTGGCCAAGTCGGCAATGGAAACCGTCATATTCGTCTTCTTTACCTCAGTTTGCATGGGTGGTGTTGTGTGGTCTTTCAGCGCCCGCCACGGAGGGCTCGAATCTGCGCAGGAGCGCTCTCCCCAAGTTCTCTTTTACGTCGGGATCGATCCTGCATTTTAGCGCGTGATCCAAACGGCCTCTCTTGAGCGCCGCTTCGACACACTCGGGATCGGGACAGACATACGCCCCTCGCCCGCCCTGTCCTCTCGTCGCGGAAGGGACGATCTCGCCGTGGGAGTCGCGGCCGATACGAATGAGCTGGTCCTGGTCTCGCTTGCGCCGACAACCAATGCAGGTGCGCTGCGGCGCCTTGCGCTCCATTACCGGTAAGGATACCCGCCAGGGCCGGGACGACCCGGGAGACTTCGCCGCCGATCGCAACGTCAAGTGAAGCCGCGTTTCCTCAAACGCAGGGACGAGCGGCAGATTGCATCTCCTCTTCGTGGATCCGCGGACGTGGTCCGTCGGATCCGCCCGGTGCAAGTCAAAGCCCGCGATTTCTTCGGCACCCTGGCACGGCACCGCGCGTCTATAGCGTAGTCAAGACAGAGTGAGCCGCGGTGAGACCCGTGGCAGGATCGGAGGAATGTATTGAAGAGAGCGATGATCGCGGGCTTTCTGCTCGCTTTGACGGGGGTTGTGTTTGGGCAGGTCGATCCGAACCGGGTCGTGGCCACCGTCAACGGCGTCGACATCAAGGGCGACGAGTACTACCACCGGATGGAGTTCCTGCCCGGCGTCGGCCGCAATCTAGGCGATCGTTTCGCCGAGTTCCCTCCCGGCTTTCTTACGCTGGAGCAGCTCATTACCGAGAGGCTCGTTTTCGACCTGGCGAAAGAAAAGGGCGTCATGCCCACCGATGCCGACGTGCAGGATGAGCTCCGCTACCGCCTGACCAGAAACCCGAAGTACCAGGATACCTGGAGGGCCACCGGCCAGACGGACGCCGATCTGAACTACCAGATCAAATACGACCTCGCCGAATTCAATATCCTCACGGCCGGCATCACCGTGACTGACCAAGAGGTCGAGGCCTACTACAAGCAGAATCCCGATAAGTTCACGACGCCGGCGCTGTACACGCTGCGCGTGATCGTCGTGCGGTCGCAGGCGGACGCCGACACCGTCGACAAGGATCTGGCCTCGGGCAAAGCGTTTGCCGACGTCGCCAAGGCCCGTAGCGCGGACGTGACCGCGGGCCGAGGCGGCGAATATGGCACGGTTCCCGCAACCTACTTGACCGCACAAGTCAAGACCGCTCTCCAAGGCATTAAGGACGGAGAGACGACGCCGTGGTTCACCGCCGGCGCCAGCGCCAACAATGGCGATGAGCAGGCCAAGTTCAAGTTCCTCCTTGAAAAGACGACCGCGCCGAAGCTGGAACCCCTGGATGCCGACGTCATGCGAACGACGCGGCAGCAGATGATGATGGACAAGGGAAAGATTAAGAACGACATCAAGGGGGAACTCAACGCCCTTCGCCAAAAGGCGGTGATCGACATCAAGGAGAAGGGCTTCGCGGATGCTTACAAGAGGTTTCTCGACGCCTATCTCAAAGCCACCAGCGGCAAAGGCTAGGGGCCGTTTCTTCGCACCTTGCCTTCGATTATTAGGAAAGGCGTCGGGGGCAAACCATCGGAAGCTGGTCCTTGGTCGTCACTCGCAGCCTGGAACAAAGCGTGGTGAGCCGTCTTTCCTCAAACCCAAGAAGGGCGGTTGGGTCGGGAGGGGTTTGCCCAACATGATTAGGAGGCAACATGTAGAGAAACCCCCTCCTAGCCCTGCCAACTTCCCCGCCCCTGGAAGGCGATAGACTGTCGATCACCTTGACCAGACTCCTTTGGATCGGCGACGGCTCGCCGGCCGCCCTTTCGCCGGCAGCGATCGACTTGCTCCGCTCTGGCAAGCGCCTGATGCGCGGCGTAGAATCTCACGCCGCGTACGAGAACTTGGAAGCCCAGGGATTTCGGCTAGCACCTCCGCCCCCCGGCCCCCTCCGCCACAACCGGGACAGGTCCTCGGACTCCGATGAGCCTGGAGCCGGGGAAATGGAGGTAGTGCTGGTCTTTCCGGGCGACGGGCCGGGGCCGGGCGAGCCGCTCTATCAGCTTGTCGAGGTCGCCGACCGGCTGCTCGCCCCCGGCGGCTGTCCCTGGGATCGGGCTCAGACCCACGAATCCCTGAAGAAATATCTCCTCGAAGAGGCGTACGAGGTGCTCGACGCGATCGACGCGGGATCGGACGATCTGCTGCGCGAGGAACTGGGCGACCTGATTCTCCAGCCGGTTATGCACGCCCAGATGAAGAAGCGGGCGGGGCGGTTCAATATCGACGACGTCGCCAACGCGATCGTGCTGAAGCTGGTGCGGCGCCATCCGCACGTTTTCGCGGACGCCTCCGCCGAGAACCCTGAAGAGGTTCTCGCTAATTGGGATCGGATCAAGAAGGGCGAGAAAGGCGAGGAGCGGTCGATTCTGGCCGGCGTCCCCAAGGGGATGGCCTCACTTCTCCGCGCGCACGAAATCAGCAAGCGCGCCGCCCGCGCCGGCTTCGAATGGCCGGACACCGAGGCAGTCTTCGACAAGCTGCGCGAAGAAGAGAGCGAATTGCGCGAGGCTCTCGCGGCGGGGGATTCGGAGCACATCGAGAGCGAAGTCGGCGATTTGCTCTTCACGGCGGTGAACATCGCTCGATGGGCAGGCGTCGAGCCGGAAGAGGCTCTCCGCAAGATGCTGAACCGCTTCACCGAACGATTCATGAACATGGAGACCCACGCCGCGAAACCTCTGCGAGAGCTGTCCGCGGGTGAATGGGACGACCTCTGGGAAGCTGCGAAAGGGCGTTAGGCATTGGGGCTTGTGCCATGAGTCGTCGCCAAGCCATGCCCGGGGTCCCAAGGCACGCAGAGCAGTTTCAACCTCAACGCTCAGATCCCGGGGCGCCGCGCCACGCTTGGAGATGAGACGAAGGGTCGCGATCGCGTAGGACACAATCATCGATTCGGAGACAAGCTTCGCGTTGGGTTGCCTTCGATGACTAGGAGATCGTCTAGGAGGGCGTTTCTTTGCATTGTTGCCTCCTAATCG
>DATJYD010000352.1:0-4128 GCA_035499755.1 Fimbriimonadaceae bacterium | reverse complement strand
GACCCTGGCCGATACTCACACCGGCCAGGGCCAGCCCGCTCGTTACCCGGTGGGTTCGGGCCGTTTTCCTCGCGGGTTCGATATCGCCTTTATCGGAATGAAAGCGGGTGGAAAGCGCAAGGTCACCGTCCCGCCCGACCTGGCTTTCGGCGCCAAGGGATCGAGCAACGGCATGGTCCCTCCCAACGCGTCGGTGATTCTGGAGATCGAACTGGTGAAGATCGGCCAATGATCACGATCGAGGAGGAAACCGAGGGCGAGGGTCGCGGGGCCCGCGATGGCGACCGCGTCGAGATCCACTACACCGGCTCCTTTCCCGATGGCAAGAAGTTCGACAGCAGCCTCGATCGGAATCAGACTTTCAGCTTCAAGCTTGGTTCCGGACAGGTCATCAAGGGCTTCGACATGGGCGTCCTCGGCATGAAAGTCGGTGGCAAGCGCAAGCTGACCATCCCGCCGGACTTCGGTTACGGCGCTCGCGGCGCCGGCGGCGTCATTCCGCCTAACCAGACGCTGGTTTTCGAAATCGAGCTGGTCGGAATAGGATAGCTGGGCGGCTCCGTCGTCTTGGTGCCTTGGTCAGTGACTCCTGCGGACGCGAGTCAGCGATAGGCGCGCGCCCGGTTTTTTCTCCGGGCCATCTCGCTCGCATAACGCCGGCCAACTTCCTTCGAGTGGGCGGCGACCCATTCGGAAAGCCGCGTCTCGCCCGCCGGCGGCGAGTCCGTCAAAAGGAGATTCTGCATCAGTCCCTCGATCTCCTCGCGGGTGATCATGACGTCCCCGACCAGCTTCCCTACCACCCAGGCCGCCGCATAGGCCAAGCCAGGCGGCACCGAAACGATCGGCCGCGGTTTGCCGATCAGCCGGCCGATCGTCTGCACCAGCTCCCGATAGGTGAAGGTTTCCGGGCCGATGGCATCGATGATCGCATTGCCGCTCTCCGCGCCCTGCTCGACCGCCAGATTCGCCATATCTTCGACAAAGATCGGCTGGAGCGAGTAGCTTCCGTCGCCGAAGACTCCGAACACCGGCAATCGCCGGAGCATCCAGGCAATGTTGTTGACGAGAATGTCCTCAGGGCCGAAGAGGACGGTCGGCCGCAGAATGGCATAGGAAAGCCCGGACGCGATCAGGGCCGCCTCCAGCTTCGCCTTGCCGCTGAAGTATTCGAGGGGCGAGTTCAGGGAGGGATTCGTGATGCTGACGTGCACGATCCTCCCGACGCCGGCCCTCTTCGCGGCCTCGAACAGCTTCAGGGTGTTCTCCACCGCAATCGAGTGGCGGAAATCGGCGGCGTTGAAACGCACCCAGTAAGTGTTGTAGAGAACACTTGCGCCTTCGAGGGAAGCCGTTAGCTTCTCCGGTTGATCGAAGTTGAAGGGATGTGCCTCGATCTCGCCATGAAACGGATTGGCCCGCCCGGGCGAGTTCGTGAGCGTACGCACCTTCTTGCCGCCCACCAACAGACGCTCGGCGATGTAACGGCCTGAATAACCGAACGCTCCGGTGACGACGTGAAGCTCCGACATGGGACCCTACCAGTATGACGCCACCCGAGGATCTTGTTGGACGCAGACGACGAGATCCTCCCTGCCGGGCAAAGCAGGACGGCCGCCCTGGCTGCAGACCGTTTCAGGTGCATCGACCACCGATGCCGGTGCGGCAATCGGTGGTGGAAGAGCGATTACCGCGTGGGGAGCCCACGCGACGAGGTCCCCGCGGAGTGCTGGCGGCTAACTGGCGGCTACGGCTTTGTTGGCGGCCTTTGCCGCTCGGCTCTTTCGGCGAGCCGCCTGGTTCTTGTGAATGATGCCTCGCTGGGCAGCCTTGTCGAGCATCCTCTGGGCAGCGACGAGCGCGGTCGCCGCCTCTGGAGCGGAGGCCGCCGCGCGCACTTTCTTGACGTAGGTCTTCAGCGCGGTTCGCGTCGCCTTGTTCCGAACGCTGCGCTTCGCAATCCTGCGCAGGTCTTTCTTGCTCGATCTCTTGTTTGCCATAGCTTCTTATCGTTTGCCGAGAGGCGGGAGTATACCTGAGGGGCTGACGGCAGTCAGGCTCTCAATCCTTCATCCTCCAGTTCCTATTTCTTCACGAACTTCCGCTTCGTCTTGTCGAATCCGAGGTCGACCTTCTTCTGGTCGAAGTGCCAAACCGGCGAGCCGGAGCGCTGATAGAAGCATTGGTAGCTCGAAAGCAGCGACGCGACCAGACGCCGTGAGGAACGCCGGACGACGTTAACCTCGGCGAGGATCGTCAGATAATCCGCGCCCTTCGGCCAGTGTCCCATGACTTCGATCAGGATGTCGAGGGTGCTCATCTCGTCGGCGCGAACGCCGATGTTGCGAAGTTCCTCCATCCGCTGGGACGAGATGTAAACGACTGGGTCCGGCTGATCCATCCAAGCGAAATCGAAGACGTTCGCGCGAATCGTCTTGGTCAGAGTGAAGACCGCGCCGCTTTCGACCGGCTGCTCGAACCACCAATCGAACAGGTTGTACATGAGCCGGGCATTGTGGTTAATCCAAACCTGGAGCTCCCGTCCCTGCGGATCGATGAAGATCGCCTCCTGGATTTTCGGATCCGGCGAAAGCCAGCCAGTGGGGACCTGCGCGAGCGGGAACGTTCCCAGTTCGCGGTGGATCGACTTCAGCACGAGGCGAAGCTGCTCCGGCATCGTCTTCGGCGCGGGCAGGATGTCCTCGTCCAGCACATCGGTCGCCAAGGGATGGGAAAGCAGCTTTCGCAGGGACGAGCTGAGGCCGTCGTCCGTCAGCTCGATGTCCACCGGCTCGCCGTCCTCGTCCAATATCGCCGACCTGGTGAACTGGAACGGCTCCGGGACCTCGGTGATGAAGTCCGGCTGCATCCCGACCTTCTGGAAGCGATCTCCGCCGACCCAGACGATCTTGTCGCTCAGCTTGAGCGCAGCCATGAGATTCGCGAGGTCGTCGGGGAACGTCTTGTTGCTCGGCGTAATCTCGTAGTTTTCTTCGAGTAGCTTGGTCGCCGTCATCGTCTGGTCGCCGGCCGCGATCCTGTTCGCCATCCGGCTGACGTCTTCCGACTTGATATCGATGGGGGCTGCATCGTCGACGTCGATCTGAGGCGCGAGTTTGTCGGCGAGCTTGACCGCGATGTTAATCCACTTCTTGACTTCCGACTCCGGATAGATCACCCCGTCCGGCGAAAAAACGTAGCCGGGAACGTGGATGGCCTGCGCGTAGAAGCGCCGGGCGTCGAAGATCAACACGGAGCGAGGGTCGTTGCTGTTCATCGCCTGCCAAGCCACCGCGCCAAGTACCTTGAGCTTCACAGGCGCGGACTTCTTGACCGCTTCCACGACCGCTCCCGGAGACCGCCAGTCGATCGACCCCAGCTTCGCCGCCACTTCGGCGACCTCGGCGACGGTGATGCCATTCAGGGCGAGCGCACGTTCCGGGGATTCGTCGTTAGCGACGAAACTCCATTTCGTCAGGGAAACAAAGCCGTCCGAGACAACGAACGTATCGTCGTTTTGAGCGAGGCGCTCGACGATCGCGTCCACCGCTTCGGGCTCTGTGTGGCGGATTCGGGCGATCTCCTGGACAACCAGGCTCAACGGCACCGGCGCCCCAAAAGACTCCAAAACCAGGCTCATTCCCTGGGCGAACGGCCGGTCTGCCCCGTTCAGCCGCGCGGCCGGAACCCACCGCCGCTCGTGGTACGTAAACCGCTCGGGATTGGACGCGAGGAGCGACCGCACCGTCGAAAGGCCGATGCCCTTGTCGGACAAACGGTCCGCCAACTCGCCAAGCTTCACTGCGGATTCCATTTCCGTCAGCTTTTCAAGGATGAGCCGGTCGACGTAGGAGCGAGCAAAACTTTCTTCGGGCTTGATTTCGATTGTCTTTGCCAAGGAGATTGCCTCGACGCCGCAGGCAGGCGTCATGGCGCGCCGGGCGGCGCGCGCAAACTAAGAGGATACCTTATGGGGCGTTGGATCAACGCCGAACGCCCAAAGCCAAACGCCCCATTTGCGCAATTCTGCTTCAATAGAACAGCCGTAGTGCGCGTACTATGATGGTTATGCGGAGAGGATTCACGCTCATTGAGCTGCTGGTGGTGATCGCGATCATCGCGATCCTG
>DATJYD010000351.1:0-2465 GCA_035499755.1 Fimbriimonadaceae bacterium | reverse complement strand
TCGCCCTTTGGAGGCTCGCCCTCGACGGGAAGACGAAGCAGGCCACCGAGATCTACCGCTGGTTCCTGCCGATGCTGCGGCTGGACACGGTGCCCAAGTTCGTCCAACTCATCAAGCTCGCCCAGGAGATGGTGGGTATGGGCAGCGAGCGGGTCCGGTCGCCGAGGCTGGTGCTGGAAGGCGCGGAACGCGCCGAGGCGGTCCAAGTCATCCGAGACGGCATCGAGCACCGGCCGGTAGTGGCGGCGAAGTAAGGGCGCTGAGCAGGGCTGACGCCGCGCGTGGCTCTGGCTACGGGCGCGGCCGAGGTACGCAGACTGCGGCTAGGGCATCGCCGCGATGCGTTCGATCTTCTTCGCGTACTCGGTGACGAGAGCCCGGCTCTCCGTTTCCTGCGCGCTCTCCGCATACACGTGGAACAGCGGCTCGACCGAGTCCGGCAGCACGAGCACCCACGAGTCCGGGCCGAAGATCTTGATCCCGTCCAGCAGCTCGACTCGTTCGCCGTTCCGGCTGTCCTCCGTGATGTGCCGCATGACGGTCCCCTTGGTCTCGTACGGGCAGCGGACGGCCTCGTAGGCCACCTGGAATTGTGGGAGATCGCGTGCGATCTCGCTGATCGACGCCCCGGTTTGGCGCAGCATCGCGATCAGCTTTCCGACCGCGAACATCGCGTCGAAACCGGGATGCAACTCGGGGAAGATGAACCCGCCGCGATCGTCGCCCGCGAAGGTGACGCCCGCGTCTAATGCCGTATTCATAAGCGAGCGGGTATCCGCCTTGGTCCGGATAACGGTCACGCCCAGCTTGGTCAGCTCGTCCTCCAGCAGAGACGGCGCGGTCACGCTCATCGCGATGCTGGCGTCCTTATGGGTCGTCGCGACCAGCTTGCAAAATGCGGCGAAGAGATCGTTGCCGGAGAGCAGATCGCCGGCGTCGTCGATCAGCGTCATGCGTTCGCCTTCCTCGGTGAACAGCACGCCGACGTCGTAGCCGAGCGTGTGCACGATGTGTCGCAGATTGTCGATGTGCTTCCGCACTTCGGCGTCTGCCCGAGGCGACAGCTTTGAGTCGTTGACGCTGTTGAGGCTGATCGCATCGACCCCCATCCCCGCCAGCATCATCGGATAGATGTTCGCCACCGCCGAGTAGCCGTAATCGCAGACCATCCTGAGCTTGCGAGAAGAAGCGGGCATGCGCAGGCCGTGGATAAAGTCGGCCTGGTATTCCTCGACCGCGCGGCTTGTGACCTCGATGATGCCGAGATCGTCGGGGTCGGTCCGATTGTAATCCTCTCGGAAGAACAGGGTTTCGACTTTGCGCTCCATGTTGCGGGGCAGATACGCGCCGCGTGAGTCGAACATCTCGATCAGCGAGACCCGGGAGTTTCCGGGAAGCTTGCGCACACTCATCGCGCCCGCCGCGCCCGACCGCTTGATGTAGTGCCTCGCGATCGGCAGGGCGGCCGAGCGGAGATCGAGCACGTCGCAGCCCACGCTGAGAAGGGCGGCGATCAAAGCTCGCTTGATCATCCGCGAGCTGCGCGTGGAGTCCCGGGAAGTGACGACCTTCGAGCCCCGCGGCAAACACGACCCGTAGGCCGAGCCGAGACGCGTGGCGAAGTCAGGCGTGATCTCGATATTGCTGAGTCCGGCGACGCCAAGCTCCCGAAAGATCTGGCCGCGCCACTTGTTGCCCCAGATCAGGGACATGGTGACTGTGGACCCACGCTCCACGATCTTGTCGGGCCAGATCTTGATGCGCGGCCGGATCGTCGAACCGACGTCGATGAGGCATCGGTCGCCGATCACGGCGTCTTCCTGCACCCAGCAGTCCCGCTTGATCGTGACCCGCGAACAGATGATCGCCGACCCGATGAACGTCTTCGCCCCAATGTACGCGCTGTCCCAGACGACCGACCGCTCGACCTGAGCCTCCTCCTCGACGATCGCGTTGTCGCCGAGAACGGTGAAGGGACCGATCTTCGCGCCGCGCTTGATCTTGCAGTTCCGCCCGATGTAAAGGGGCGCGATCAGTTCGGCTGTCTCGTCGATCGAGCAGTTCGGGCCGAGCCAAACGCCCGGCGTATTGGTTTCTCCCTGGACCGGAAGATCGACCTCGCCCTTCAGCAGGTGCTCTTGGGCTTCGCGATACTGGGTCAGGGAGCCGACATCCGCCCAGTACTCGCCCATGACGTAGCCGTACATCGGCTTGCCGAGATCGAGGAGTCGGGGAAAAATGTCGCTGCTCCAGTCGTAGGCTCGGCCGGGCTCCATGTGGTCGAAGATCTCGGGTTCGAGAATGTACATGCCGGTGTTCACGGTGTCGCTGAACACCTCCGACCAGCCCGGCTTTTCGAGGAATCGTTCGACTTTCCCGTCGTCGGAGGTGATCACCACTCCGAATTCGAGGGGGGTTGGGACGCGGGCGAGGATCAAGGTTGCGAGGCTTCCGCGATCCTTGTG
>DATJYD010000350.1:0-4546 GCA_035499755.1 Fimbriimonadaceae bacterium | reverse complement strand
GCTCCGGGTTCGAGGACGCTCCGCGGCCCGCCCGACAGGATCACCGCTGTCGGCTTGGTATCCCGGATCTTCCCTTCCGCCGAGGTCCAGGCGACCATCTCGGAATAGACGCCCAGTTCCCGGATTCGGCGGACGATAAGCTGCGTGTACTGGCCGCCGAAGTCGACGACCAGAACGGTCTGATGAGCCATACCGAATGATGGCCCAACACCGACGTTCGCTGCTTGACGGTAGCCTGTCTGCCGATGGTGCCAGCTATAGACGCTCGACTAGCCGTCGAGCGCGCGGCCCCATTTGTTCCGCTTCAGCCACTTCGCCAACTCCGTGGTCCAAGGCAGAAGCGAATTCGAGTCCGGCGGGCCGCCCAAGCCCAGTCCGTGGTTTCCGTGCGGATAGAGGTGCAGTTCGTAGGGCACGCCTGCCTTCTGCAGCGCATCCGCGAAGGCTTCGCTGTTCGCAACCGGAACCACGGGATCGTCCTGCGTATGCCAGATGAAGCAGGGCGGCGTGTCCTTGGTCACTTGCTTCTCACTCGAGGTTTCGTCGATCAGGGTCTGAGGCGGATTCGGGCCAAGCAAGTTGTCCCGCGAGCCCGCGTGACCGATCGGCCCCATGCTGATCACCGCGTAGCAGAGAATGCCGAAGTCGGGCCGGCAGCCGAAGCGATCGATCGGATCCGGCGCATGCCGGTTCCCGTTGTCGAAGTGAGTCATCGCCATCGAAGCCAAGTGGCCGCCTGCCGACGAGCCCATCACGCCGATCTTGCGGGGATCGATCTTCCGTTCCTTCGCCTCCGAGCGCACCATCCGGATCGCCCGCTGCACGTCCTCCAACTCCACCGGATAGCGATAGCCGTTCGAACCCAGCCGGTACTTCAGCACGAACGCAGTGATACCCATCC
Organism: Fimbriimonadaceae bacterium; assembly: GCA_035499755.1. Taxonomy (GTDB): domain Bacteria; phylum Armatimonadota; class Fimbriimonadia; order Fimbriimonadales; family Fimbriimonadaceae; genus JAEVZK01. The sequence continues at coordinate 3,645 of DATJYD010000350.1, read as the reverse complement.
GGTTCAAGAAGAGCGCGTAAGCGCTGCCCTCGTGGTCCGCGAGCCCCGCATACCCGCCTCCGGGACAGACGACGATCGCCGAGCCGTACGGCTTCGCGGCGGGATAAACGGTCAGCGTCGGAATGTCGTGATCGGCGGTTCCGAGCGCGCCGGGAGCATCTCCGGTCCAAAGGCGAAGGACTTCCGGCGCGATGGCGAGGGTGGCGAGTGCCGTGAGCATTCTCCCATGATGGACTAAACGGCAGGCAGGATTGGAGCGGGAGAATGAGGATTGAGGATCGGGTGAAGCGGGATCGGGCCGTCGCGCGTCACATCAACTTGAGGGACCACCTACGAACCATGAGAGCTTGCTTTCTCCTCCTGCTCGGCGCTTCCCTGGCGATTGCGCGGGCCCAGACTTTCCATCCCCGCCACAAGTACGTCACAGGAGACTCCGATACGTATGCGGTGACGGTGAAGGCTCAGACCACCAACGGCGAGATCGATGTGTCGTCGGATACGACGCGAAAGGTGGCCAAGGTGTACGACAACGGGGATGCCGACATCGAGACGAGCGTGAAGGGCCTGAGCATCACCGTCGGCGGGCAGCAATTCCCGGCGCCCGAGCAGGCGCCTACGACGACGCGCGTCAACCCTCTCGGCCTCGCCGTAGCCGGTCCCAAATCCCGGTCCCTCAGCTTCGTCCAGTTCGGGATGTATTTCGGGGATCAAGATCTCTCAGTGGGCCAGACCAACACGTTCGAACACACGGACGACGCCAATAAGGGCAACCACTACAAGGCCACGGTGAAGCTCGTGAGTCTCGATGCCGGCAAGGCGACGATCGGCGTTACCGCCGACAATTGGACGGCCGGGCAAGAGGCGCCCATGCACCTGGAAGGGACGGCGGTCGTGGATGCGACGACGGACCGTCTCATATCCTTCACCGGGACGGCCAAGAATCTGCCGCCGATGATGGGTGGAATCACGATCTCCTCAGCAGATTTCTCCATGACCCGCAGAAGCTCTGGCTAATTCTCACGAGAAGGCTCTCAACCGGGAATGGAACGGCGTTGGGGCGTTCGGGACCCCAGGGCATGGCTTTGGTGGGGCAGAGCCCCGGGGTCTGAGCGTTGAGGTTGAAACCGGGCCGCGCGGCTTGGGTCCCCAGGGCATGGCTCGGCTACGACTCAAGGCTTGGCAACGAACCCAGCAATCCAAGCAATCATTTTCCCCATCTCATCCCGTCGTACGCTACGATAGAGGGGTTAACGAGAGACTCGAACCATGTCACTGCAAACCGACTTTTCTCAGACGAACTGGGGCGCGGCCAAGCGCTTCCGCCTGGTCCTCCGCGAGCAGGGAAACATCCGCGAAATGGGCGGCGAGGATATGTCGCTCGCCGTCGGCATCGTCGACAACGTCATGATGAATGCCCTCGAGACCGGCACGTCCGACATCCATCTCCAACCCGAGCGGGAGCAGCTTAGAATCCGCTACCGCCAGGACGGCCAGCTCATGGACAATGGCCAGCTTCCGCCTGAGCAGGCCGCGAACGTGCTCGCCCGACTCAAGCTCGCGGCCGGAATGAGGATCGACGAGAACCGGGAGCCGCAGGACGGACGCATCGACATGGAGTACATGGGCCGCAAGCTTTCCGCCCGCGCCTCCTGCATCCCCTGCCTCAACGGCGAGAAGTTCGTTATGCGTCTTCTCGATCCTCTCGCCATGCGCGTCGATCTCACCAAGCTGGGAATGCCGGACGATGTGCTTCAGAAATGGAGCCGCGCGATTCAAGTTCCTTACGGCCTCATCCTCGTGACCGGGCCTACCGGCTCCGGCAAAACGTCGACCCTCTACGCTTCCCTCCACCAACTCGACTCAAGGCGCCGCAACATCGTCACGGTCGAAGACCCGATCGAATACGAATACGAGAGCAATATCGCCCAAGTGCAGGTCACCGAGAAAATGACCTTCCCCAAGGTGATGCGCACCTTCCTACGCCAGGACCCTGACGTCATGCTCGTCGGCGAAATGCGCGATCCCGAGTCGCTCTCGATCGGCATTCAGGCCGGCCTGACCGGACACCTCGTTTTGACAACCCTCCACACGAACAACGCCGTCGAGACGATCGGCCGTATGGTGGACATGGGCGCGGAGGAGTATTTGATCGCCGGCGTCATCGTCGGCATCCTGGCCCAGCGTCTCGTGCGTCTGAACTGCCCGAAGTGCCGACATGCTCAGAAGCCCACGAACGACGAAGCCGACATGCTCGGGCTCACTCCCGAAGAGATCGAACGCGGCTCCTGGGCGAAAGGCAAGGGCTGCCCGGAATGCCGCGGCACCGGATACAAAGGCCGAATCGGAGTCTTCGAACTCGTCCTCGGCACGCCCGAGTTCCGGGCGGCGATCGCCCGCAAGCAGGACTACATCCAGCTCGCGGAGGCAGCTCGGAAGCAGGGCTATCGCACGATGCTCGAAGACGGAAAGGCCAAGGCGATGGCCGGCTGGACGACTCCCGAAGAAGTCCTGAGAGCCGTCTACACGCAGGCGGTCGATTAGAGTCTCCCGAGTCAAGGATGCCTATCCCAGGCCGTCGCGCTTCTTGGCGTCCTCTCGAAACGTCTGGGGCGGGGCAACGTCCAAAGAGACGGCCTCCTGGCCCGCCCCCTATTTCGCGCCCTCGATGAACAAGACTGTCCCGCCACGCCCCATGGCGCGCGGCGACAGCCGTCTTTCCCCGGCCATCAACGCTGAGACCCGGGGCCCCTCTCAATATAGTAGGCGAGCCCACCCGACTTCAACCGCCGTCTGCTCCCCAGGGAGTGAGGTCCGGGCTCTTGCCCGAAACAGCCGCGCGGAATGGACGTTTCATTCTTGCTATGATTGCGATCTCACTGGCTGCTTTGGTCGTTGTCCAATTCCAAATGGGAGAAACGGGCCCCTGGAAGAACGGATGCGAGATCCCCGGCTACCGGCCGGCCTTCGTCTCCAACGCTCTCGCCGGAGTTGCTCCCAAGAACGTCACGATCCGCGACGACGGGGTTCGGCAGTACAGGACGATCTCTTCGTGCTACGTGCTGAAGGAGCCGTTCGCCAAGGCCGCGCGCAGCATCCTCACCGACATGACTCCCGAACTGCCGATGGACGGGATGACCGACGAGATGCTCACGCGGCGCGCCAGCCTTAACGCCTACAAGCTGCTGCCGGATCGGCTCGTCGCCGCCTCGGTTCAGGCCGGCCGGCCGGTGATCCTCAAGAAGGGCGGAGTTACCTCCGCCGAGTTTGGGGACATGGAGAGCTACACGCTCGTTACCTTGTCGGAGCGGCCTCTCTACGTCGGGCCGGCGCCCAAGTCCTGGCCGGCAGCGGCTCGCCACAGCGCGCGCCTCCCGAAGGCCTTTTCCGGCGTGCCCGGCGCTGGCCTCGCCAAGGAGCCTTCGTTCTGGAGCCGAGGCTTGACCCAAGGCGGAGGCACCCAGTACTGGCTCGGGTGGTATGTCCACCAGGATGCCAAGACCTACTTTCCGAGTCTGGTCGAGCGACTGAAGAAGTCCGGCGCTTGGGAGGTTTCGAGTTCGTCCCCGCTCAATATCCGCTGTGCTTCCGTCAAGGAGAACGGCTTTGTGTGGCTCGATCTCGACCAGAGGCGTGTCGGCAGCCCTG
>DATJYD010000349.1:0-3435 GCA_035499755.1 Fimbriimonadaceae bacterium | reverse complement strand
TTCGAAGCGGACGCGGACGTCCTCGCCTTCCCGAGACAGCACCCACGCGTAGGCGATCTCACCCCAGGGGAGGCCGAGCTTGACTCGCTCACCCTTGTCGGTTCGATACCGCGTTCGGATGCGCGCGCCGCCTTCGGCGAGATCGACGACTTCGCCGCCCATTCCTTCGATCTCCAAGCGGCGTCCCGCGAATTCGGGCCAGCGGCGATGCTCACGACGCTCGAGTTTGTGAATCTCCTTGGGCCGTTCCAGCCGGAACGTGTGGTCGCCGGCAGAGCGCTCGAGAACGTGCGACCTGAACACCAGAGCGCCTCCCTTGCACGCCGCCTCGACGACGACCTCTTCGCCGGGGCGGATCGGTACAAAGCAATCGCGGTTCAGAGGAGCGGAGATCGTCCAGAATTCGGGGCCAAGCCCGACCAGTCGGCTTCGATAAACGCAACCAGCAGCCCGGACGCGGAGAACCGACTCGACGTCCGGCTCCAAGCGGGATTGGACCGCGGTCGCGGTCTTGATATAGAGCCACGAGGCGACGAAGGCGATCAGGAGGGCCGCCCCGGAGTACAGGAACAGATTAACCGGATGGTCCATTGCTCTTCGTCGCGCCTTGCTGCTCTCCGAGGAACTCCTGCCGGGCGCTCGCTCCCTGCTTGAGAGCCTCGCCGAGGTTGATCCTCGAATCCGTCAGCACGTCCAAGTCCCCACTTTTGAGGTAGGAGGCAAAGTCGCTCAGGCACTCGACGAGCAATTTATATGCCAGGACCCGCCGAGCATTCGACTTTTCATGCCCAGGCGGGGTCGGCAACTGACTCAGAAACTGCACACGGCCCTGGACTCGCTTTTCGAGATCGTCGAACGCGGACTGAACGTCCTTGTCCGTTCGCTGAACCTGGGCGTGGGTTTGGAGGTTCGTGATCTCGGTGCCGATGGATTGAAGCGCGCTGTCGAAGATGGCGGCGACCAGGCCGTAGCGCTCCTCGGCCTGATGGGGATCCAGGGACAGGCCGGCGTCGGTGGCCTTCTTGAGGTCGGCGACGGCCTGATCGGTGTTGCCGGCCATGGCGTAAGCCAGCGCGCGAAGGTAATAGGCATCGCCGGCCGGGGCGGACGCTATCGCCTTGTTGAGATCGTCGATCGCAGTGGCAGAATCTCCCTTCGCGATCGCGACGTTTGCGAGAAGGAAACGCGTCTCCGGGCTGTCCGGCGCGCGCGCGACGGCTTCGTTCAGATCGTTCTGCGCCTCGTCGAGGTTGCCGGCCTGGATCCAGGCGCGGGCGGCGAGGGCGCGGAATTGAATCTGATCGGGCATCAGATCGGCGGCGCGCCGGGCCTCGCGGGCGGCGACTTCCGGCTGGCCTACCTCCATCAGAGTTTGGATGAGCTTGACCCGGCGGGCGGCGTCCATCGGCGATGCGTCGATGGCTCCGCGAAGGATGCTGACGGCCTTGTTCGGATCGCCGGCTTTGAGAGCGGCTTCGGTATCCGCGCTCCACTTCGCGTCAGAGACAGGTCCGGCCGGTGGGGTCGAACCGTTTCCCGGCGTAAGAGGCGCTTCGCCTTTGCCCGGATTCGGGGTTGGATGGACCGGCTGCCTGATCACTCCGACCAACGGCCCGCTCACGATCATCTCGGTCCAGGTTCTGGCAAGGGACTTCAGGGTGTCGTCGGTTCCGAACTGCCCGGACTGGGGCATGTTGACGCGGTACGGGGCGGATGCGACCGCCTCGTCGTATTGCTCCTTCGTCAGGGTCTTGTTTCGAAGCCCGACTCTCAGGTTCGCAATGGCAGCGCCGGCATCGATATCGGGATCCTTCCAGACCAGCTTGCCGCGACGATAGAGAAAGGCTTCGCTCAGAATGCCCTGGCTGTTTCTCCGCAGGTCCGCCACCAGGACATAATCTGCGCGGAGCTTGCCTGCCGCGTCAAAAGCCTCCTTGAGGGTTGGGGTTAGAGAGCTCGTTCGGATCTTGCCGTCCTGAACCGCGGCTTGATAGATCGGATCGCCGAGCCCCCAGACGATCGGCGCGACTCTCCCGTCAGCCTGAAACTCATTGGCAAGATAATCGGCGATCGGGCAGTCGTAAGCGGTTTGGCCTTTCGCGGGCTGGAGCCGCACGATGAGCATCGCGGGAATGCCTGGCGCCGAGCGCGCGTAGGACGCGACCGACAAAACGAGACCGGCGAGCAGCAGGCAGATTCTGGTCAGGCGCAAGTGGGATTTAGCCTCCGAGGACCTTGACCGCTTGCTTGCAAACGTCGAGGGCAGAGCTGGTTCTCGTCTTGTCGCCTCGGCCGGAGTCGAGGTCCGCTTGAAGCGCGCTGATCGCCCGGTTGTAAGCGGCAACCGCATCGGCGTTTCGGCCCAACTGCTCATAGCATTCGGCGAGTCTTTGATTGGCGGTGCCAGGATTGGCTCCGGCGCGGAGGGCTCGCTCGTAGGAGGTCGCTGCCGAGGCATAATCGCGGGTCTGGAACTCCGCGCCGGCGGTTCTGAGGAGGGCCTCGACGCCGTTAGGATGTCCGGCCGCGCCGCTTCCCAAGCCCTTTGCTCCCGGTTTGCCGGAGACCACCTGGATATCCATGATGCCGGGAGATTGGTCGGATGCGGGAGGCGTCTGGTCTCCGCCGTTCTGAGCGGGTGGGTCGATCGGCTTGGGGCTGGGATCGGTCCCGTTCGGCGGCGTGTTCGTCGCCACGTTTCTCGGCGAAGGGTTCGTCGGGTTCGGCTGCTGCGGGAAGATGGGATTAATCGTCACTGGCCCATCGAGCGGGCCGGGAAGACGTCCGCCGCTGGTGAGAGTGTCCGGGTTCTCATCGTCCCGGCCGCGGTTCACGGGCGCCTGCGAGGTTCCCGTGTCGTTTGCCGCCTTCTGGGCATTGGTGACTGGGGCTTGCGGAGTCTGGGTTTGGGTCGGGGTCGAGTCGACCGGCTGGAACGTGGCACCTTTGGGCTGAAGGCTGGCGGCAGGCTGGTTGTAGGCAACGCGCTCGGGAGTATTCGCGTGGCCCTTGGCGACCACGACGCCAATGGAGAGGATGAGGACGAAGGCGGCGGCCGCGCCAACGATGGCCAGACGGCGGTCGGGGATCGCGGCGATCGAGGAGCGGGCGACGAGGAGGTTGCGGAGATCGTTCGCCTTGATCTTGTCGATCATGGAGTCTGGATCGATGGCGAGGACGCGCTCATGGCAATCGAGGGCCTCCGAGATCTGGCCCAGGCGCTCGTGGCACATTGCCTTGAGGCTTAGCGCCGAAGTCGAAGATGGATTCGCGAGGACGGCGGTTTCCGCGATCTGCATCGCCTCGGCGGTGCGGCCGGTGCTGAAGATCTTGAATCCGTCCTGGACGGCGGCTTCGAGCTTCTCTCTCGCCTGCTGCACATCGTCGGGGGAAAGAGTCGCCCCGCATTTCCGGCAAAACGCGCTGTCCAAGCTA
>DATJYD010000348.1:0-5272 GCA_035499755.1 Fimbriimonadaceae bacterium | reverse complement strand
GAACATGAACCTGCGCGACCCCGTCATGTACCGCATCCGCCACGCCGAGCATCACCGGCAGGGCGACAAGTGGTGCATCTACCCGAGCTACGATTGGGCGCACGGGTTGGAGGATTCGATCGAGGGGATCACCCATTCGCTCTGCTCGCTGGAGTACGAGATCCATCGGCCGCTCTACGACTGGTTCCTCGACGAACTCGGCATTTACCATCCGCGCCAAATCGAGTTCTCGCGCCTGAGCCTGCCTTACACGGTCATGAGCAAGCGTCGGTTCATCGAACTGGTGAACGGGAGGTACGTGAACGGCTACGACGACCCTCGCATGCCGACGCTTGCCGCGATGCGACGGCGGGGCTACACGCCGGAAGCGATTCGCGAGTTCTGCCGACGAGTCGGGGTCGGAACGAAGACGGAAGGCTACGTCGAGTTCCACATGCTCGAGGATTGCGTGCGGGAGGATCTGAACCGGACCGCCTTGCGAGTGATGGCGGTGATGAATCCGCTTCGCGTCGTCCTCACCAACTATCCGGAGGGGCAAACCGAGGAAGTGGACGCCGTCAACAACCCGGAGGATCCGTCGACGGGAACACGGAAAGTGCCGTTCTCGCGCGTGCTGTATTTGGAGCAAGAGGATTTCCGGGAGGAGCCGCCGCCTAAGTTCTTCCGCCTCGCGCCGGGCCGGGAGGTTCGCCTGCGCTACGGCTACTTCATCAAGTGCGAGGAAGTAATGAAGGATGCCGACGGGAACGTGGTCGAGCTTCGCTGCACCTATGACCCCGCCACACGGGGCGGGGACGCGCCGGATGGCCGTAAGGTCAAGGCGACGCTCCATTGGGTGTCGGCTGAGCACTCGCTCGAGGCCGAGGTCCGGCTCTACGATCAGCTGTTCGTGAAGCCTGACCCGGACGACGTTGAAGAAGGGCGGACCTATCTCGACAACCTGAACCCGGATTCGATGACCATCTCAACCTGCCGGATCGAACCGAGTGTCCTTGGAGCGGCGCCGGGGACGCGTTATCAGTTCGAACGGCAAGGCTACTTCTGCGTCGATCCCGACTCGACCCCCGAGCGGCCGGTCTTCAACCGGACGGTGCCCCTGCGCGATTCCTGGGCCAAGATCGAAGCTCGCGGGAAGGACTGAGCGCCGCTTTTACTTGCGCGGCTTGCCGCGCCGACTTGCAGCCGTGACGATGGACAGCTTCGAGCCGGATTTGGCCGCCGAGCTGCGTCTGTTTCTTGCTGAGACATCCGGAAAAACGGGGTGATGGCATGGTGAAAGAGTAGGATGGTGATCCAAGCCATGCCTCGGGGTAGGTTCCGACCGAGGTTGGCCGGACGGGCGGGCGCTCATTCCCTCAGGCGATTGCGCGCGCCCGCTTGCGCGTCCATCAAGGCAGGAGATCCGAGACCGAGATGCGCGCCTCCGGCGCGGGCAGGAGACCGGCGTAGCCGTCGCGGCGAACAACCTCCACGTTCGCATACCTCCACCTCCCGTTTGCGTCTTCCACCGGATCGCGGTAGATCTCGAGGCAGTCGGTCTTGAGATTCAGAACCCAGTACTCAGGGATCCCGAACTCGGCGTAAAGGGCGACCTTGAGCTTCGTATCTTTGTGAACCGAGCTGTCGGCTACCTCGACGATGAGAAGCAGATCTTGCGGACCCGGGTGCCTCGACCGGTACCGATCGCAGGGTCCGACCGCTACGGCCACGCCAGGTTCCGGCTCGTTGAACTGATCGAGCCTGATCGGATGCTGCTCTCGAACGCAATGACTGGGAAGGATCTCTCGCAGAGTCTCAGCAACATTCCCCGTCGCCCATGAATGCGGGCTCTTCTGAGGACTCATGCTGACCACTTGCCCTCGAATGAGCTCGAGCTTCTCTCCACTGCGAAAGACCCCCTTGTCGGCTGCTCGATAGTACTCGTCCACCGTCATCAGGCGGAGATCGGCGCCGTAAGCCGCAACTGATTCGCGCACGAACTTACCCACGCCCTATTCTACGACCATTCACCCATCCGCGACATAATCAGCCCTGGAGCCGTTGGAACCTTAGATGAGCCTGCAAACCACCTACCCTCGCCGCAAAACCGTCGCGTGCACGGTCGGGCCGATCACGATGGGGAGCGGACACCCGGTCGTCGTGCAGTCGATGATCACCGAGGAGACGCGGAATGTCGAGGCTTGCGTCGAGCAGGTGATCGCCCTCCATCGCGCCGGGTCCGAGATCGTGCGGGTCACCACGCCCTCCCTCGGCGAGGCTCAGTGCGTCGAGGAGATCCGGGCCAAGGTGACGGAACGGTACGGCTACGTGCCCTTGACCGCCGACGTTCACCATCAAGGGACGGCGATCGCCGTCGAAGCGGCGAAGCACGTCGACGAGGTGCGGGTCAACCCCGGCCTCTTCGTCTTCCATCGCCACACCGGGCGCATCGAATACTCGCCGGAGGAGCATGCGGAGGAGCGGGCGGCGATCGAAGAGAGCTTCGTACCCGTGATCGAGGCATGCAAGAGGCTGAACCGGGCGATGCGGGTCGGCGTGAATCACGGCTCGCTGAGCGAGCGCATGCTCGTGACCTACGGCGACACCCCGGACGGCATGGTCGAGAGCGCCCTCGAATACCTGCGGATCTGTGAAAAGCACGGCTACACGAACTTGAATCTATCGCTCAAAGCGAGCCGGGTACCGGTGATGGTCGCGGCGAACCGCCTGATTGTGATGCGAATGGATGAAGAGGGCATGGCTTATCCGCTGCACCTCGGCGTCACCGAGGCAGGCGACGGCGTCTATGCGCGGGTGAAGTCCACAGCGGGAATCGCGACCCTGCTCATGGAGGGAATCGGGGACACGATCCGGGTCTCCCTGGCGGAAGATCCGGTGAACGAGATCCCGGTCTGCTACGACATTCTTCAGTCGCTGGGGCTGAGAAAGACGAAGGTCGAGTACATCGCCTGTCCGTCCTGCGGCCGCACCAAATTCAATCTGCCGGCGGTTCTGCATGAGGTTCGGGAGGCGACTCGGCACCTGGTCGGTCTGGACATCGCGGTGATGGGATGCATCGTCAACGGTCCCGGCGAGATGGCCGACGCCGATTACGGCTACGTGGGCGCGGCCGGAGGCAAGATCACGCTCTATCGCCGTCGCGAGATTGTTAAGAACGGCATTCCGCAGGAGAACGGGGTCGAGGAGTTGATCGCCCTGCTGCGCGCCGACGGCGTCTGGCAGGACCCGGCCGAGGGCGCGACGCGTCGCGAGCTCACGATGCTCGAGACGCGGTAGGGCACGGTCTCGTTAAACTGGATTCGCAACACGCGGTTGGCGGGCTTGGCACATGGAGCGAATAGTGTAGCCCGGTGGTTCGTCCCTATTTGCAGGAGGAGTGGAATGACGTTTCTTGCCCTTGCCTTCGGCCTTGCCCAGGCTTCGAATCCGACGGTGTTGCCTTCGCGCGTCGTCTCAGCGGCGGTCTTCAAGCCGGGAGTGGTGATGCTAGTGCGGGAAGTCGAGGTGCCGGCGGGTTCGGGTTCGTATGCCCTCGACACCCTGCCCAACGCAATCGACGGCAGCTTCTGGTTCGGCTCGCCCGACGGCGCCCAGATCTCAGATATGGACACGACGATCCGGCTGGAGGAGGACAGCAAGACCTACGAGGCGAAAACCCTTCCCGAGATGCTATACGCGAACGTGGCGAAGCACATGACGCTGAAGGTGAGCGGGTACCGAGCCGGCGAGTTGGAGACGCTCTCGGGGACTTTGACGAACCTGGACGATCGCAGTCAAAGCCTGACGCTCAAGCTGGACTCGGGGGATTTTCGGCAGGTGGCGATCTCGCAGGTCGTCGAATTGAATCCTGAGGGTCTGGAAACCAAGTACACGCGCAGGGGAAAGGTTCCGACGCTCCACGTGCAATTCAAGGCCGATGCCGCGAAGGCGGCCCACGTCGAGTTCACAGACCTGGAACCGGGAGCGGCGTGGAACGCGAGCTACCTGGTTGATCTGGGATCGAGCGGCGCGGCAACGATCGAAGGGAAGGCTCAGCTTGCGTTGGGTGGGCTGAAGTTCGACAAGACGGACGTCAAGCTCATGGCGGGCTATCCGAACCTGCCCTCAGGCGGGAAGATGGACCTCGCCTCCGGGGCGGGCTCCCTGACTTCCTATCTGCAGGGCGGGGGGCAGGATGGCTTTTCGGCCTATCGACCCGGGATCGCCGATCCGTACGACTTGTTCGCGGCTTGGATCCAACAGATGCAGCTTGCCCTGGACCGGTACTCGATCGGAATGTACAACAACTACTCGGGTGGCTACGGCGGGTTTGCTCCCGCCGACTCGATCGGCGTCGACTACACGTACCGCAACGGCTTGTTCCGGGGAGAGACGCCGGCTGGAACCAAGACGATGGAGGCTTTGCCGAGCGATGCGTCGATCTTCCGCAGCGAGAGCCTCTACGCGTATCCGATCGGGCCGACGACGCTCGAACCAGGCGACCGCCTGACCAAGCTACTGTTCGCGCAGCCGTCTCACTACAAGACGGTCTACCGCTGGGACGCGGCGGACGCCAACACTCCGGTGCAGGAGTTTCTTCGCGTCCACAACGACGCCAAAAACCCGTGGACCGGCGGGGTCGCGACGGTCACGAAGGAAGGCATTCCGCTCGCCCAGACCGATATGCCCTTTACCGCGGTCGGCCACGACGCCGACCTGGGCCTCGGGACCGCGCCGGACATCCTGACCGACAAGGGGGTCGAGGAGACAAAGGCAGAGGAGATTCCGAATCCGAATCGCAAGCAGGGCGAGAACCTTAAGGTGCGTCTGACGGAGCTGACGCGAATGTCGGCGACGAACACGAAAGACGAGCCGGTGACGCTGGAGATCGTCTTAACGCTGCCGGGCGAGGTGACAGCGGAAGGGGCGAAGATGGAGAAGCTGCCCCGGCGCTTCGGCGACCTGAACGCGCAGGTTCGCATCACCTGGACTCTTCAGCTTGCGCCTGGCGAACAGAAGAAGATCTCGGTGACGAACACGTACGTGCGGTAGACCGTTGGGCTTGACCTCGGATCTCGCGGAATGGGGGCGCGGTTGCTGTAGCCTCTAACCCTAGCCTCCGTGAGTGGCGAGAGCATTCGCAGGGCAAGCCCTGCCGCTACGGGCTCTGCTGCCCGGAGCGCCTCTGGGCTGCCATGGCGGGCTGCAAGCAGAACCTGACTCCGGGGGGCGGGTTCCTCCTGGTCGCCGGGCTGCTCCTTGGTCCTAACCGCAGAAGACGCAGAAATACGCA
>DATJYD010000347.1:0-4111 GCA_035499755.1 Fimbriimonadaceae bacterium | reverse complement strand
TCGCAGGCGTTGGACGGGCCGACGGCGGAGGCGGAGGGACCACGACTGGCGCGATCAGTTGGAAGGTGCTCTTCAGCTCGCTGACCGTCTCGGCGAGCGACCAATCGGGCAGCCCCTGATACCACACGTAGGTGTCGCGCGCAATCACGCCACCCTGCACCAGTTCTTCGACCTGTTCGAAGGTGAGCGGGCCAAGCTGCCCATAGTGTCCGATGTAATACCAGTCCGCCACGCCTGCTCTTGATTGTACAGATTCGGATCGCGAGAAAGGGTCCTTTGGCAGATGATGGGCTGATTCCGGGTGGGCTGATGCCCCAACACCCATGACCCAACGCCCAACACCCAACACCCCAATACCTCAACACCCCAACGCCCCAACGCCCCAACACCCCAAACACCCCCAGCCCAACACCCCCAATACCTCAACACCCCAATACCTCAACACCCCAACACCCCAACACCCAACACCCCAGACCGCCGGCGTTCTACAATTCCCGTTATGTCTGTTCGCGTGCGATTTGCGCCAAGCCCTACCGGTCGAATGCACATCGGCACGTTCCGAGATGCGCTGTTCAAGCTCCTCTATGCCCGCCATTGCGGGGGGGTGAACGTGCTGCGCATCGAGGACACCGATCGAAACCGATACTCTCCCGAGGCGGAAGAGGAGTTCATCGAGACGCTCGCGTGGGGAGGGATCGAGTTCGACGAAGGGCCGCACTTCGGAGGGCCGTACGCGCCCTACCACCAAAGCGAGCGGAAGGCGCTTGGCATTTACGCCGAGTACATCCGCATCCTCCTCGATAAGGGCTTCGCCTACAAGGCCTTTGAGACCTCGGAGGAGCTGGAGCAGATGCGCCGCTACCAAGAGATCAACAAGCTTCAAACGGGCTACTTCGGGGGAAGCTGGCGCGACGCGGCCGCCGAGCAGGTCGCCGAGGCCGAAGCCGCCGGCAAGCCCTACGTGATCCGCCAACGTATCCCCCGCGACACGACCATCGTGATCGAGGACGCGATCCGGGGCCGGATCGAGTGGGACAGCAACACCGTCGACGATCCTGTGCTCATCAAAAGCGACGGCATGCCCACCTATCATTTCGCGGCGATGGTGGACGACCACCTCATGGAGATCAGCCACATCATGCGTGGCGAGGAGTGGATCGCCTCCGCGCCCAAGCATGCTGCGTTGTTCGATGCCTTCGGATGGGAGCGGCCGATCTTCGTCCACTGTCCGGTCATCGCGGGAAAGGACGGGAAGAAGCTATCGAAGCGGCATGGGGCGACCAGCGTGCTCGACTACCGAGACCTCGGCTTCCTGCCTGACGCGCTCGTGAACTTCGTGGCCCTGATCGGCTGGGCGCCAGGCGGGGATCTGGAGCTGATGTCGAGACCGCAGATGATCGAGCACTTCGACATTTCCGGACTCCAGCCCTCGTCGGGCGTCTGGGACTACGACAAGCTGAAGTGGTTTAACGGCCAGTACATCCGGGCGATGGAGCCGGAGGCGCTTCTCGAGACGATCATCGAGTACGTCGACCGCCCCCAGACCTTCGACTTCTGGGAGCTGATGGCATGCGACAAGGACGCCGGCCAGCTCACCTCTGCCGACCCGACGTCGACTTTATCCGAGCTGAAGCTGTTGCGGCGCTTCGTGACCGAGGAGCCGACCTACGCCTTGGAGGCGATCAAGCTCGAGCAGCCGCGCGTGGTGACGTTGGCGGATTTCGGCGAAGCCTGCGCCTTCTTCTTTGAGGACGATGACAAGCTGCCGATGGACGAGAAGGCTGTGGATAAGTGGCTGACTCTGCCTCATGTCCCCGAGCTGTTCCAGCGCCTGATCGAAGCCTTCACCTCGATGGCCCAACGCCCATCGGACCAACCCCTCGCCGCCGAGGCCTGCGAATCCCTCGTCCGCGCCTTCGCCGAATCCCACGGCATGGAAAAGCTCGGCCCGGTCGTCCACCCGATCCGTGTCGCCCTGACCGGCAAAACCGCCGGCCCCGGCCTCTTCGAACTGATGTCCGTCCTCGGCCCCGAGCGTATCATCAGCCGCCTAAACCGGGCCGGCAAACTAGCTGGGACCCCCGGCATCCCGCCGGCAAAGTAGCTGGGAGTGCCGGCAGAGGGCCGGCTACGGCGACAGCGCTTGCAGCTCAGCCAGGCTCCCGAGCGCGGCCCCCGGTCCGTCGCGGAGCCTCGGCGGCTCCTCACGTATCTGCACGAAAACGCCCTCGCCGGCGGGCCTTGCCCCCGACTTGAGAGACCTGCGAGACGCTTCGAGCGGAAGCAGCGATCCGGACGGCAGCGGATAGAGGGACTTCCAAGCCTGGTGGCACGTCCGCCAGAGAGCCGCGAAGTCCCCGAACTCCTCGGGGACCGACGGGTACCACGCGAGCGGATCGAGGCGGACCAGAGCCAATGTCGCTTGCTCCGCCTGCTTCTTCGTTAGCACCCCTTTGCCGCCGAGGCCCACGATGTCGTGCCAGGCCCGGACAAACTTGGGATCGGCGGCCACAGCCTTCTCGAAGTCGTCGAGGGACGCCCGATAATCGCCCCTGCTTTCCTGAATCTCCCCGAGGCAAGTGAAAAGCCCCGGGTTGTTTGGATTCTCAGGCTGCAACTGCGTGAAGCTGCGCGCGATCACCTCGACACCGGGCGTCGCGCGCCACAGATTGAAGCCCGCGCCCCCCACCGGCCCCTCATTCTTGAGGACCAGCGCGGCGGCTCTCGAGTATTGCGTGGTTGATTCGGCGAAACGGCCCTCCTGGTTGAGGAGATAGGCGTACCCGAGCCGCGCTTGGCAATCCTCCGGATTCGCCGCTAAAGCCTGTTCATACAAGGCGACGGCCTTCGAGTCCAGCCCGGCGCGATCGGCCGTAGCCGCAGACTCAGCCAGCCGAGCTGCCTCGACGATCTTGCGGCATCCGGCCGCCTGATCGGCCTTTCCCTCCGCGTCGAGGATCCGACCGAGAATCTCGTAGGCGCGCTGCCGCTCCCCGCCCGCCGCCTTGCCGTCGGTGGGGTCGAGGTGGATCGCCGCAAGCACGTCCTTCTCCGCCTCCTGCGGCTTGCCCATCTGAAGGAGCAGATCCCCTCGCCACATGAGAGGACGAGCTTCCAGCGCGAACCCCCGGATCAGGCCGTCGTAGAAGGACAAGGCGTTCGACCCCGCTAAGCGGTTGAGCAGTTCGAACGCCGAATCCTGAGGCAGCCCCTCCGATGCCCAAGGGTGCTGGGCAGCGATGACGGCGGGAATCAGCGCGTGGAGAACATCGATCGCCTGGTCTTTCCGACCGGTTTGCGCCATCGCCCAGGCGGCGTAGAAGCCGAGCGGCTGTCCATGCTCGCCTTGGTAGCCAGGCCCGCCCCCTTGCTGCGTGAGGAGGTCCCTGAGGTCCCCCGCGCCCCATTTCGGAAACTCGTGAAGCAGGGTCAGAATCTGCTCCGGTTCGTTCGCCCGGTAGTACAGAGAGGCCAACTCGACGCCGATCCCCGGATAGGCGTCCAGCAGCCTTCCCTGGCCCTCTGCCTCGAGATTGACATCGTGGGTGTCCGTCATGGAAGCGAGGGCCGCGTTCTGGGCATCCGCCAGCCGCCCCATCCGCTCGTAAGCGTCGAAGAACGGGAGTTGGCTGCCCTGCGTGCCCATCGACTTAGCGGCCTTCTCGACGAAAGCGATAGCTTCGGTATTGCCAGTCGCGGATGCGAGCGAAAGAAGCTCGCCCGTCAGCGATGCTGTCTGGCTCGTCGAGCTTGGTTCGCTCGACTCGATCCCGTGTTCATAGCCCGAAATGGCGTCGTCGATTCGGCCCTCGGCGGCCGCGATCGAGGCTTTCGCGCCGATCAGGTAAAGGCGGTCGCTGGAGCTCAGATCGGAGCGAGCGAGCCACGCGTCGGCTTGCTTGTCGACCTCGTCCGCACGGCCCAGACGGCGTCCCAGGTCCACATAGGTCGCCAGTAGGTCCGAAATCAGCTTGCGATCGAGCAGCTCCTTGAGAATCGAAAAGGTGTCTAGATTCGGCCAGTCTCCGTAGCCATACCACGACGACCCGTTAGTCTGGCTTGACAGGACGCGCACCGCCTCGTCCATCTTGCCGCTCTTGGCCAAGCCCAA
>DATJYD010000346.1:0-5535 GCA_035499755.1 Fimbriimonadaceae bacterium | reverse complement strand
GGACCAGATCTTGGGGTACTTCGCGTTCGCATTCTGGGTCCTTGCGGCTCAAGAGCTGGGACTCGGAATGCTGCATGAGGAGAACGAGAATGCCGTGTGGTGCTATTTGATGCGGCTCTTGGCCTTTGTCCTGATCCTCTTCGGCATTCTTTCGAAGAACCGCGGATTCCGGGATCGCCGCTGAAGTCTGCTCGGGACTCGGTACAATGCGGCGCATGTCTCCCCGCCTTGCGTTTGCGGTCGAAGTCGCGGTCAAGGCCGGGCGTTCGACGCTCCCTCACTTCCAAACGGGAACGGCGGTCGAGCTCAAGAGCGACGCGACGCCGGTGACGATCGCCGATCGGGAGGCCGAAAGGCTGATCCGTAGCGAACTTAAAGCGCGCTATCCCAAAGAGGCGGTCCTTGGCGAGGAAGAGGGCCAGGTTGGGGCCGGCTCCAGCCGCTGGGTCCTCGATCCGATCGACGGCACCAAAAGCTTCATCTCCGGCGTCCCCCTTTACGCGACGTTGCTCGCCTTCGAAGAAGGCGGCGATCCCATTCTCGGAGTCTGCTACTTTCCCGCTCTGAACGAGTTGCTTTACGCGGAAACGGGTCGTGGCGCGACGTGGAACGGGAGGCCGGCGCGGGTCAGCGAAACGCCATCCCTCGAGGGATCAGTCGTCGTGAGCGGGAGCATGGCATCGATGACGAAGGCCGGGCGAAGCGAGGGTTTTCGCAGAATCGAAGCCAAAACCATGGCTTCGAGAACCTGGAGCGACGCATACGGACATGCCCTCGTGGCGACCGGCCGCGTTGCCGCGATGGTCGATCCGATCGTCGCACGATGGGATATCTCCGCGATGGCGGTCATCGTCCGAGAAGCGGGAGGCCGCTTTACCGACTTCAAGGGAGGCGACGGTCTCGTTGGCGAGGCGCTCTCTTCCAACGGCCTCGTCCACCATGAACTGCTCGAGGCGTTTCGACGTTGAGAATCCTCGGGGTGGACTTCGGGTTCAAGAGAATCGGCCTTGCCATAGCCGAATCCGAGCCCCCAATCGCAACCTCGAGAGCCTTCATCGAAGCAAGCGGCAGTCTGGCCGGCGACGCCCGCCGCCTCGTCGAGATCGGCCGAAAGGAAGAAGTGGATCGAGTCGTCGTCGGACTTCCTCTGGAAGACGGCCGGGAAGGAAGGATGGCGCGGCTTTGCCGCACGCTGGCGGGCCATATCCGCGCATCCGGGCTCGACGTCGATCTCGTCGACGAGTCTCTCACCAGCGTGGAAGCCGCGGCAATGCACGGTGAGCTTAAAGCCAGCCAAAGACGAAAGCTCAAGGACGGTGAGGCTGCTCGTCTGATCCTAGAGCGGTATCTGGCTGGAGGATTGAGGATTGAGGGTCGGAGTGACGGAGTAGTGGAGTGATGGACGACTAGATCGCGATGAAAACGGCGAAGCGCAACGTCGGCTATTTCCTCCTGGGCATCTTCCTGGCCGGAGGCGTGGCTGCCTACATCTTTCAATTGAAGCTGCGGCCCGCGTCGCCGGGGACGGCCTTCTACATTCGAATTCAGGCGAAGGAGCCGCTGTCCACCGCTCTCCACGATCTCCAGGAGCGGGGCGTCATCCAGAGCGCGTCCGCCCTGGGTCTCTATGCCCGGGTCAAGAAGAAGGAGAGCATCGTCGAGGCAGGCACCTATTCGGTCGCTCCGGGAATGACCGCCGACGAGGTGCTTAAGGCCCTCCGCACGCCCGTGACCGTCAAAGTGACCATTCCGGAATACTATTGGCTGGGCGAGACCGCGCGGCGAATGGAGGACGACCAAGTTGCAAAGGCCGAGGACTTCGTAGCTCTTGCCGCCCAGCCGAAGCTATTCGCCAAGGAAGTGACGTTCCCGCTTCCGGAGAATTCGCTGGAGGGCTACCTGTTTCCCGACACCTATAGAATGCAGCCGATGGTCGGCGCGAAGGCCGCGATCTCCCAGCTGCTCGAGACATTCGATCGAAAAGTGTGGCGTGGTCTTGGGCAGCCCAAGAACTTGCGCAACGTCATTATCGTGGCCTCCATGGTTGAACGGGAAGCCAAGCTCGACAAGGACCGGCCGATCATCGCGGGAGTTATCGAAAACCGGCTCGCCAAAGGGATGCCGCTGCAGGTGGATGCGACCGTTCTCTATGCTCAGCAGCGTTGGCATCAGCCGACTCGCTACGACATCAAGCACACTTATTCGCCTTACAACACCTATCTATTCAAGGGCCTTCCGCCAGGCCCGATCTGCTCACCCGGGCTCAAGAGCATCAAGGCCGCGCTGAATCCGGCCAAGACGAACTACCTCTACTACGTCGGCATGCCTGACGGCCGGACGCTCTACGCGGAGACGGAAGAAGAGCACCGGGCCAATATCGCCAAGCGCAGGCGCGCCCTCAGGAGAGCCGTAGGATGAGTTGGCGATCGGGCGACTTCGACCGCGAGAAGGTCAGCGACGCCTTTCACCGCTTTGTGCCCGCGCACGCGGCCGATTCCCTGCAGGCGATCGATCTGAAGAGGCTTTGGGCGGGAGGCAAGCGCTTGATCTTGCTCGACGTCGATCACACCATCGTCAAGTGGAAAGCGGAGGAATTCTCGCCTGAAGTCCTCGAATGGATCGGCTGCGCGAAGTCGATGGGCTTCGACCTTTGCATCATCAGCAACACGCGCCGGCCCGCGCGCCTTGAGCGGTTGTGCCAAAGGCTTCAGATCGAAGCGGTTCGGGGCCGATTCAAGCCCAGCCGGGCGATGTTCCGGCTCGCCCTCATCAAGTTCAAGAAGAAGCCCGAAGAGGCCGTGATGATCGGAGACCAACTCGTCACCGACATTTTCGGAGCGAACCGGTCCGGAATCAGCGCGATCTGGGTGCGCAAGATGGAAGGCAAGGAGTTCGCGGGGACGAAGATCAACCGCCTGATGGAGAGCCTCCTGAGCAGTTTCATCTATAAGGGGCTTGTCGCGCCAATCGACGAGGGCGCCCCTCCCGGCGATGCCCCATCCGATCTGCCGGTGGTTCACCAGTTGGTCCGGTTCGCCGTCGTCGGCGGCTCTTCATTCGTTATCGACTTTGGGATCCGATGGATTCTGACCTTTCACGTTCCCTGGGACGGTTCGCTGATGAGCGTTGTCTTCGGCCGCTGGCTGCAGGCGCACTCGGCGTTCTTCGCGGACCGGTTCCGGTCGCCACAGAATGCCGCCGTCCCCTTCTTCGTTACCCTCTCGTCCAGCATCGCGATCGTCAATAGCTTTATCTGGAACCGCCTCTGGACCTTCGAGATTCGGGGCAAAGAGGAGCGCATGTCCCAGTTTCGGAAGTTCGTTTTCATTTCGGTCGTGGGCATGCTCCTGAACGTGGCGATCTCGAGCACGCTCGCGAACCTGATTCCGGGCCATCGCCAGCGCAGCCTTGCCATCGCGACGGTTATCGCCACCGCGATCGTCGCCATTTGGAACTTCATCGGCCAGCGCTATTACGCATTCAAGCCGAGGAAGGCGTGACGGAGTTTTTCGAGTGGCAAGACGCGCCGCCCGGCGACTTCGCCGTGATCGGCGACCCCGTCGCGCATTCCCTGTCCCCCAAGATGCATGCGGCCGCTTTCGCAGTTCTCGGCCTGAACCTGACCTATCGCGCCCTCCGCGTCCGAACCGGCCAGGTTGCGGAGGCTCTGGATCACCTAGGCGGCCTCGGCTATCGAGGCGTCAACGTCACCGTGCCTCACAAGGCCGAAGCCCGCGCGGCGATGCGTGACGTCGACGACTTCGCGGCGCGATGCGACTCGGTGAACACGATCCGCCTCCCAGACAGGGCGGGGATCTCCACCGACGGCCCCGGGTTCCTCGACACCCTTCGCGACGATCTGGCTCCCGGAGCACCGGTTCTGCTTCTCGGCGCGGGCGGATCGGCTCGGTCGATCGCTCTCGCCTTAACAATCGGAGGGTACAACCTGACGATCTGGAACCGAACCCACTCGCGGGCCGCCGATCTGATTCGCGGACTCGGCATCTCCGCCGAGATCGTCGAGGTGCCCGCCTTAAATGACTTCGATCTCGTTGTCAACGCGACTTCGGCTTCTCTTGCCGGCGAATCCCCCTGCTATCTCCCTAAAATCCAAATTCCAAAATCCAAGATCCCGGTGGCTTACGATCTTGTCTACGGCGAGACGCCGTTCCTTGCGCAGGCGGCAGCGGCCGGTTGGCGGTCAATGGATGGCAAGCCGTTGCTGGCGGCCCAAGGCGCTCGCTCGCTCGAGTTCTGGCTGCCGGGCATCGTCGCACCCCGTGAGGCGATGCTGGAGGCGATCCGATGAAGATTCTTCCCGCGACCGAGGCGAATATCGCAAAGGCAGCCAAGGCGATCCTCGCCGGCAAGCTCGTCGTGATGCCGACGGAGACGGTGTACGGGCTTGCGGCCGACGCCGCGAATCCGGAAGCGGTGCGCCGGATCTTCGTCGTCAAGGACCGTCCGGCGGAGAATCCCCTCATCGTGCATATCGCCGATGCCGGGCAGATCGAGGCGATCGCAAGCGCGTTTCCGGAAGCGGCGCAGACTCTGGCGGGAAGATTCTGGCCCGGCCCCCTCACGCTCGTGCTGCCCTCGGCGGGGAGCGTCGCCCAAGAATGCACGGGGAGCGCGGGAACGATCGCGATTCGCATGCCCGCTCACCCGGTTGCGCTTGCGCTCATTCGAACATCGGGACGCCCCCTCGCGGCGCCCAGCGCCAACCGCTTCATGAAGCTCTCGCCCACCAAAGCCGAGCATATCGATCCCGAGATCGCCAAGCAGGTGGCGATGATCCTCGACGGAGGTCCCTCGGAGATCGGCGTGGAATCGACGGTCGTGGACTGCACGAACTCCTCGCCTCGGATTCTTCGGCCGGGCGGCGTCTCCCGCGGAGACATCGAAGCGGCTCTTGGCGGACCCCTCGGCTCTCTGCCTTCTCATCTGCCCCGCAGCTCTCCCGGCATGTATTCCCGCCACTATGCTCCCCGCGCTAAAGTCCTTCTCGTAACCCGGCTCGGTCCGGAAATGACCGGCCTTACATTCGACGAGCCGGCGAACGATCGGCAGATCAAGATGCCGCTGTCGCCAAGCGCCTATGCCTCGATCCTCTACGACTGCCTGCACCGGCTCGATTTTTTGGGGGTGGAGGAGCTCGCGATTCAGGCGCCTCCCGAAGAGCCCGAGTGGGAGGCCGTTCAGGACCGTCTGCGAAAGGCGAGTGCGTGAGCGATTTCTTGCGCCTTTTTCCATAGGTTTGAACCTAGCCGGAGCAAACCTAGAGTCGATTGCGAGGTTTGAAATCTAAACCCGGCAATCCTCCCAGCCGACAACAATGCTGGGATGAACCGTGGACTATACACGGCCGCGACGGGAATGAGCGCCATGCAGCAAATGCTGGATGTGACCGCCAACAATCTCGCCAACGCCTCCACAAACGCCTTCAAGAGTGACGGACTTGTCTTTCGCGACGCGTTCGAGGCCAACCTCAACGTCGGACAGATGAGCTACGGCGTCATGCCGGCGGGTCAGTTC
>DATJYD010000345.1:0-13520 GCA_035499755.1 Fimbriimonadaceae bacterium | reverse complement strand
CCGCAGGCTCGCGCTGAGACCAGTCGCGACAACCCCTGGGTCGCGTTATCATCTAGGTGATGCAGCCGACCAAGCCGATCAATGGGGCCCTGATTCTGACCCTCGGCATCCTGTCCTGGGTGGGGTTCGGCATTCTGACCGGCATTCCCGCTTGGGTGCTGGGGAACTCGGCTTTGGATCGGATCAACGCCGGCGACGGAGATCCGAGCCAGGCGGACATGGCGACGATCGGCCGCTTTCTGGGGATGCTGATGACCGGCATTTACATCGGTGCGTTCGTAGTCGGGATCGGAGTCATCGCGGTCGGGCTTGCGACGCAGCGCTAGCCCCGATAAGCGGGTCTTTACTTTAACGATCTGCGCCCTGCGCTTCTGAAGGGTGCCAAACTCAAGGCATGGCAACGACGCTCGCCGCTCCTCGATGGGACCTCGGCTTTCTCTTCTCGTCACCCGTCTCGCCTGAATTCGATCTCGCCTGCCAGAACTGCTACGGCGACCTGGAAGCCCTCGTCCAGCTCTTCGACAGGCTCGGCATCCGGAAGGGCGGGCCTGACGCGAAGGCCGCCGAGACGTTCGGCCAGACGGCCTCGGCCCTCAACGAATTCATGATCCAGGCATTCCGGATCAGCGCCTTCCTGAGCGGCCTGGTCACGACGAATTCCTACGATCAGGCCGCGCAAGCCAAGGCGAGCGAGTTCCAGCTCAAAACGACGGACCTCTGGAAGCTCCGCACGAGACTCACCGCATGGATCGGCGACCAGGATATCGAGCGGATGCTCCAAGAATCGCAGGTGGCACGCGATCACGAATACATGATCCGGCGCGCGCACTTCGCCGCCCAGCATCTGCTTTCGCCGGAGGAAGAAGCTCTGGCCGCGGATCTGAGCCTTACCGGAAGCTCGGCATGGCAGAAGCTGCACGGCAACATGACATCACAGCTTCAAGTCAAGGTAGGCGACGAAACCCTGCCCATGAGCGTGGTCCGGAATAAAGCCTACGATTCCGACCGCGACGTGCGGCGCGAGGCTTATATGGCCGAGCTCGACGCCTGGAAGAAAGTCGAAGTGCCCCTCGCCGCCTGCATGAATGGGATCAAGGGCGAGACGAGTCTCCTTGCGAAGAAGCGGGGATGGCCGTCGCCGGTTGCCATGGCCTGCTTCAACGCGAATATCGACGAGCAGACGCTCGATGCCCTCATGACGGCGGCGCACGAGTCCTTCCCGTCCTTCCGCCGGTATCTTCAGGCGAAGGCGAGGATGCTCGGGCTCGAAAAGCTCGCCTGGTTCGACCTTTTCGCGCCCGTCGGCGGCGAAGAGCGGTCGTGGGAATACGAGGAGGCCGCTCAGTTCGTCAAGGCAACGTTCGGAACCTATTCGGCGAAGATGGCGGAGTTTGCCCAGTCGATGTTCGACAATCAGCGGATCGACGCCGAAGCGAGGGGAGGGAAGCGGGACGGCGCGTACTGCATGGGCGTTCCCCCGACGGATTCGCTGATCATGATGAACTTCAAGCCCTCGTTCGGCTCGGTCAGCACGCTTGCCCACGAGCTCGGCCACGGCTACCACAACCTCTGCCTGCAGAAGCGCACGCTTCTCCAGCGGGCGACCCCGGCCACCCTCGCGGAAACCGCCAGCATCTTCTGCGAGACCATCATCCGACAGGCTGTGCTTGCCGGCGAATTCTCGGAATCGGAGAAGCTCTCTGTCCTCGAAGCCTCGCTGCAGGGCTCCTGCCAAGTGGTCGTGGACATCACGAGCCGGTTCCTCTTCGAAAAGAGCATCTTCGACAAGCGGAGCGACCGGGAGCTGAGCGCGGAGGAGATCTGCGACGCCATGGTCGACGCCCAGAAGGCGACCTACGGCGACGGCCTCGATCCGGAGTTCCTGCATCCCTATATGTGGTCGGTGAAGCCGCATTATTACGGCTCGACCTTCTACAACTTCCCCTACATGTTTGGCCTCCTCTTTGGGCTGGGTCTTTACGCGGTTTACGAGCAGGACGCGGAGGCGTTCAAGGCCCGCTACGACGACTTGCTTTCCTCGACCGGCCTCGCGGATGCAGCCAGCCTTGCCGCCCGGTTCGGGATCGACATCCGCACGCCGGACTTCTGGCGCGGGAGCCTTCGGCTGATCGACCAGGACGTGCATCGATTCGAGGCCATGGTGAAGTGAAGCCATCGGCCTGCGCGCTGGTTGTCTTGGCGGCCTCGATCGGGGCTGGGTGTTCGAAAGAAGCGAGTCTCCCGGCCTCGCCGCCGAAGGTTCGGGTTGCCGCGAGCCCGGCGCCGGCCCCGGTCACGGAAGCCGCCCTTGGTTTGCCATTCTATCCGGGAGCAACCGTAAAGGGCGGGCGGGCGCAAGGGAAGCTTGTGAACGCGGATTTGGAGACTTCGGATGCGCCCGGCAAGGCGCTCGAGTTCTACGAGAAGGCGCTCGGGGTCAAAGCGATCTGGAGGGCGCCGGTCACCTGGTTCGAGGGAAGCAAGGGTGGCTACAAATACGCGGTGACGGTGATGGCGCAGAAGGGGCAGAAGACGGAGATCTCCATCATGGGAGAGCGCGTTCGCTGATGGTCTGAGTCCTCGTAGGGATCGGATGGGGGCCGGCGTGATACAGTGAGCGTATGAGGGCGATCGTTCTCCTTGCGTGTTGTGTCTGGGTGGCTGGCTGCGCTTTGCCGAAAGGAGAGAGCACCGTGGACAAGGCCGCCGCCGAATGGCAGGCGAAGAAGAATCAGATTCCCTCCGGCTTTCCGACCGAGGAGGCGCTCGGCGTCCACTACTATCCTGGCTGCGACTATGTGCAGGTTCTGAAGACCGACGACTTCGGCAACCCGCTGAACGGCGTGCTGATCGGAACCGACGACTCCACCGAGAAGGTCCGCGACTTTTACGAGAAGGAGTTGGGCGCGAAGGCGATGCCGATCGTCGCTCCCGAATACTCGATCCAGTGCGTCCGCGACGGCAAGCACTACGAGGTCGACTACGGCCCGACCGGGAGCGGGACCTCCATCACGATCAAGATCTCCCCTGCCGGAAGATGACGATCTCAGCCGGTAGACTCCAATTGTGAATCAAGAGGCTGCCGCTACCCTAAGGATGCTCCTGGAGGGGAACGAACGCTTTCGGACGGGTCAAAGCAATCACTACCGTTACTCAGCGGAGTTCATCCGCGAACTGGGAGAAGGACAGGAACCGCAAGCCGCGGTGATCGCATGCGTCGACGCGCGGGTCGCGCCCGAGATTCTCTTCGATCAGCCGATGGGCTCCCTGTTCGTCAGCCGAGTGCCGGGAAATACGGCGGCGGACAGCGCGAAGTGGATGCTCGAACTCGCGATCGGCGACATGGAGATCCCGCTCGTGATCGTTCTCGGCCACACCGAATGCCTGGCGGTCGGGCAGGTCTTGCGGGGGGTGAGCGGACCGGGGGGCGGGCTGAGGATGGATATGGCTCGCGCGGTTCATTCGGCGAAGATGAAGAATCCGATCGATCTGTACCGGCAGTCGATCATCGAGAACGCGCTGCTCACCGTCGACGAGTTGAGAATCAACTCCTTTGCCGCGCGCAAGGCCTTGGAGGCCAATCGGCTCGACCTCGTAGCCGCCGTCTACGACGTGATGACGGGCCGGGTCGAGGTCTGTGACCCCAAGGAGAGCGCCCGTGCTCGCTGATCTCTTTCCGACGACCGTGTCGGAGCACGGCTTGTTGATCGTGATGGCCGAATTCACGGGAGTCATTCTCTTCGTCGTCGCGACCGGGGCTTTTTTCTTCGCCCTGTGGTCGAAGCGGGAGAAGGCTCGCCGCGAGCGGGACATCAACACGGCCATGAATCTGCGGCGCTAGCCGTATGCCGACCTGAAACTCGGCGCCAAACGCAGAATCCATAGCCCGAAGGCGGTTCCATCTCCGGGTTGAGAGCCATCGCACGAGAACTAGCCAGGAGGCCGTCGATTTGCCATGGGGTTGCCCTCGAAGATTGGGAATAGCGTCGGAGGCAAACCGTCGGACCCCGGCCTCGGCCACCGGTTGCAACCTGGAGCAAGGGGTGGTGAGCCGTGTTTCCCCAAACCCAAGAACGAGTGGCAGATCAGGAGGCAACATGCAAAGAGACACCCGCCTAGCCGTTTTCATTTTTCGGCGCTACGCTGATTTGCGAGGAGAATGGTATGTTGCTTTGCGCCTTCCTGTGGGCCGCCGCCCAGGCGTCCCTCTACGACCAGGTCGTGACGCGCCACGATCCGAACAACGGATATGAGGACTACCTGCGCGCCGCCGATCTGATACGAAACACCGACATACACGCCTATCTCGCTCGCGCGTCCGACGGTCAAACTGCGAAATCCGCGGATGCTCTCGACTACTTGGCGGCAATGCGGACGGCCACCGAGAAGTACGGGTCGGCGCTCGCCGCCATCCGGCAGGGGAATTTGAAGCATTCGTGGGAGCCGAGGCCGGTCCTCGACGCCAAGACCCGCTATCCCGAGGACGTTCCGTTTGAGGAACTCGGCAAGCTCGTTCAGGCGGACGCCTATGTGAAGTTTGCCGATGGGGACAGCAAGGATGCGGTCCAGGACCTTCTCGACGGGATGACCTTCGCCAGGCACATCGCGGCGTCAGCCGTCATCGGCGAGATAGTGTCGCTGACTGCCGAGAGCGCGGTCCTTTCGACTTTCGACCACCATCTAGGTCAAGTGAGCGAGCGGGATGCGGCCGAGATCGTGCGGTACGTCGATGCGGCTCTCGCGGAAACCGATCCCCTGGCGAAGGTCATCGAGACGGGCCGCGACGTGCACATCCGAATGGTCGCCGACTTGCTTGCGTCGAAGGAATCGATCGGCGCGCTGCGCGGCGGCGACGACAAGGAGCTTGGAAGCTATCTCGCCGGCTTGTCCCAGGCGGAACTGCGCACCGTGCTGGAAGGCTATACGAATGTGACGAACGACTGCTATGGGCGGATGGCCGCCCGCCTTGGCGCGGATGAGTCGCAGTGGGCAGATCCGTTCGACTTCTGGCCGGACCTCGTCCCGCCCTCGACCGTGACGACCCCTCAGGACGCTTCGTTGAGGATGCTCTACCTGACTCAGCCCACCGGATTGGCCCACCTCTTCCGCTATGCGGTCATTGTTCGCACGCGCCTCCGGCTCCTGCGGCTGCAGGCGAAGATCATCGAATTCCGCTGGCATCACAACCGGCTGCCCGCGACGCTCGCCGAAGCCGCGCCTCCGGCCCTGTGCTTCGACCCGGTAACCAAGGCGCCCTTCCTATACGAGATGAAAGAAGGCGCGAGCTACCGGCTTTACAGCAAGGGCTCCCCGGCGTCGGGCGAGATCGAACTGGGCATGGAGCTCAAGAGCCTAGGCTCTGTCGCCAACGACGGGGCGGTTCCTCCGCCCTGAGGACTCCCAGGCCGGGGGTTAAGAGGCCGTTGATTTGCCTTCGGTTGCCTCCGACGGTTGGGAGAAGCGTTCCGGGGCAAACCCTCGCACCCCGCTGTCGGTCCCCGATGGCAACTGGAACAAGGGGTGGTACGCCGTCTCTCCCCATGCCCCGAGTCCCAAGCGCGGGGCTGTTTCAATCTCGACGCTCAGACCCCCGGGGCGACCCGTGGGATCTCGAAATCACGGATTCCGTCTAGTCTCTGACGAACTGATAGCAGCGGTCGCCGTCGTGCCAGACCGTTCTCCGCTCGAAGCGGATGCCGTCCCGGTAGAAGAACCGGTGTTCGAAGAGTTCCGCGCGGGCCCGCGTCTCCGGATCGGAGCTAACGATGTCGATCTGATACTGCCAGACTGGGTAGTACCCGCCGTAGGGACCGTCGAAGCAGACCGTGCTGTCGTTCAGCAGGATATCGAAGTCGAGAACCCCGTCGAGGAAGAGGATGTCGCGCCAGTCGTCGTGGTCCGATCGGTAGAAGTGGTGGTCACCCCAACCGCCGCGGTCCCAGCCCCCACGGTCCCAACTGCCGTGGTTCCAACCTCCCTGGTGGCCGGAGCCGCCGCGATTCCATCCGCCGTGATGGTCCCCGCCGCTTCCGCGGGCGGGAGCGGAGTGCGAATAGACGGGCCCGGGCGTGGGACGGCCGGGGTTGCCTTGATGGAAGGAAAACCCGTGGTTTCCACCTTCCCGATTGAAGCCGCCGGCGTGGCCGCCGGAAAAGCTGTGGCCGCCCGCGTGTCCGCCGGAGAAGCCGCCGCGGCCGCGTTGCGCGCTCGCCGCCGGCGGGAGGGCCATCAGGCTTGCCAGAGCGGCGACGGTAAGAGCTGTTTTGAATTTCATCGTTGTCCTTTGCTTGGCCGCAGGACGGTCGCGTCCTTCCGGCCTCTATTGACTTCAACAACGAAACTCGCGGATCTGAGCTTTGAAAAGTCTAAGGTCCCGGCAACACGAGTTGCACACAACCGCCGAGTTGGCGGGCGGATCTCCGCTAACGTGGCTTTGGACTGGCAAGGAAGGGGTGAACAAGCGGGGCGGGCTTCGACGGGTCCCACAATCCCCGGTCGGACGGACGCTCATGGTACGTGACTTCGAGGCGCACGGCGTCACGTTGGCTCTTCGCGGTGATCACGCAGTAGGCAATGGAAAGCAGGCCCATGCCGGCCAGCATGCAGTTCACGAACCTGCGGCTGCTCATGGCTCCATTATAAGGCGGAAGAGCTGATGTGCTCTTCACGATTGACCCGGAGAGGGACCCCTTATCGGGCTGCGGATGCGGCCGACAAACAGGGTCCCGGCCCTGGCATCAATAGTCGGAGTAGAGGAAGAACTCGTAGGGGTGCGGGCGCAGATCCACCGCGTCGCACTCGTTGACGAGCTTGTACTCCACGTAGGTTTCGATCAGGTCCTTCGTGAACACGTCGCCTTTCAGAAGGAAGTCATGATCGTTTGCGAGCGCTCGGAGCGTTGCACGCAGGTTTGGCGCGGTCGTTCGGATGCCGACCCGCTCGAGGGGAGGAAGCTCGTAGAGGTCCTTGTCCAGCGGCTTCGGCGGCTCGATCCGGTTCTGAATGCCGTCGAGGCCGGCCATAAGGCAGGCCGAAAAGGCCAAGTAGGGGTTCGCCATCGGATCGGGGGCGCGAAACTCCACGCGCTTCGCCTTCGGCGACTTGTTGGCGACGGGAATCCGGACGCAGGCCGAGCGATTGCGCTGCGAATACATCAGGTTGATCGGCGCCTCATAGCCCGGCACGAGGCGGCGATAGGAGTTAGTGGTCGGCGCGCAGAAGGCGAGCAAGGTATCGGCATGCTTCAAAAGGCCCCCGATATACCAGCGCGCGGCATCGGATAGGCCCGCATAGCCCTTCTCGTCGTACATCTGGGTCTCGCCGTTCTTCCAGATCGACTGGTGGATGTGCATGCCGCTGCCGTTGTCTCCGAAGACCGGCTTCGGCATGAAGGTCGCGATCTGGCCGTTCTGGAAGGCGACGTTCTTGACGATGTACTTGTACTTCATCAGCTTGTCGGCCATCGTCGTCAGGGTGTCGAACCTCATGTCGATTTCGCACTGGCCGGGAACGCCGACCTCGTGGTGGTGCATCTCGACGTCGATCCCGACCTCGATCATCTGCAAGACCATCCGCGTGCGGAGGTCCTGGAGCTTGTCGGCCGGGCCGCAGGGGTAATAGCCGCCTTTGACCTTCATCGTGAACCCCGCGGTATCTTCTGAGCCGCTGTTCCACCAGGCCTCGTCGCTGTCGAGCCGGTAGAACGTGTTGCGGGATTCGTTGCTGAATTCGAGCCGGTCGAAGACGAAGAACTCGGCCTCGGGTCCGAAGAAGCAGGTGTCGCCGATGCCGGTGGACTTCAGGTACTGCTCGGCCTTCAGTGCGACGAAGCGAGGATCGCGGCTGTAGGCCTGGCGGGTCAGCGGGTCCTCGACGTTGCAAATGATAACCGCGGTCGGCGCCTCGCTGAACGGGTCCATGAAGAGCGTCGAGCCGTCCGGCATGAGGAGCATGTCGGATTCGTTGATGGCCTGGAAGCCGCGAATGCTGGAGCCGTCGAAGGGAAGCCCCTCCTCGAAGGCTTCCTCGGTGAAGTGGGCGGCGGGAAGGCTGAAATGCTGCCAGGTCCCCAGTAAGTCGGTGAAGCGGATGTCGACGATAAGCGCGTCGTTGTCTTTGACGAATGATACGGCGTCCTTTGGGTTCATATCGATTTGGGTTGGATTCTGGATTCTGGATTGCGCGAACCTGATGCCCGAGGGCAGTCGTCAATCGGCAATCGTCAATTGGCAATCGAGATGGGGCCGCGCTGCCCGACTTGTCTTGGTGATTATCACTGAAGAGAGACGCGCCATGCGCGGGCGGGGACGCTCGCCTCGCGCTTTTGCGGATAGTCCGGCAATCTACGGCGAATCGTTTACAGGTGCCGATTCGTCCACATCGGTGGGATTGAGCCGGTAGAGCTTCGGCTTCTCCCGGGCTGTCAGCACATCTAGCGACAGTCGCCGTCTACCGTGGCGCGGATTGCCGATCCGCGCGATGCTCGGTAATAGGTCTCCAGCCTTATGATTCGAAACACCGCAGTATCGCCCTACCGGCAGTCCCCCTATTGCGGTTTCTCGGTTCGCAAAACCGGCCGCCAGTCAGGATTCTCGACGTCGCGGAGAATCCGTCGCCTATGGGAACCGTCCCACGCGCAAACGTAAAGAGAGAGATCTCCGTTGTCGTCAATCGCAACGTAGCTGAGAGTCTCCCCATCCGGGCAAATCGCCGGCGAGAAGGCCATTCGGTCTTTACCAAGGATCCAGTGCGTCGCGTAGCTGAACCCCGATATGTTGCTGTGGAGCGTTCCACGCGTTCTGCGAAGATCGAGATAGCCGATCTCCGACACGCCCGAACCTCCTTGGCGCTGGAAGTGGAACACGAGTCGCCTCTCGTCGCGGGTCCACTCCAACTCATCGACCCAAAAAGGTGTTTCCGCGCTCCCCCCGCTTTCAGCATCGTTGAACATCGCCAAGGGCGCTAGGCGGTTCGCGTTGCCGTAGTAGTCAAAAGTCTCCATCCGAATCTGGTGCAAGTCTCTATGCGCGAGCCAGATGTCTCCGTCGCGAGCGAACGCGAGTTCGCGCCCAGAGGGGGACCACCGAGGGCAGTAGGTGACCCCTTCTGCCTTCAGAATCGTATTGCCTTCGTCCGCCCCGATAAGCTGGATGCCGTCCCCGCTGATCGACGCGCAGAGGATGATCGGTGTCCGCGGGTCCCAGTCGATATAGCACCGGTTCATGAAGCTATCTGGCTTACAATGGACGGCCCCCGCGAGCGCGTCCTTACGGGCCGCGAAGCTAAAGACATGGATCGCTCCATCCCGATAATAGGCGAGCCGCTTGCCGTCAGGCGACCACCGAGGGTCCTGGCCCTTCGCGACGATCTTCCTCAGACCGTGGCCGTCGGCGCGGCTGACCCAAATCCCGTTGTCGCGTTGAAATGCGACTACCCAGCCCGGGTTAACGGTTGGCGTCTGAGCCAAGGCGAGCGCGAGAAAGGCCGCGACCATCACAATTACTCTGACGCATCAGCCAGCGCTGGCGAATCGGGGTCTAACCCGGAACCTCTATCTCCGCCTCCCGGAGCGGTCGACCAGCGAGGCGAGCGGGAGTACGTCAGCACATCTGAAACTCAGGGGAGGCGAAGATGAGGCGGCAGACGGCGTGGCAGAGGTTGGAGGCGCCGCCAGGCGTGTCGAGGGCGTGAGGCCCGCCGGCAGCCGTGGCCGCCTTGGTCAAGATCGCCAGCTTGTCCTTCTCGAATTCCACGTCGAAGATGTCGCAAATGCCGTTCACGACATCCTCTGCGGTGACCGGCTTGTAATCGGCCTTGATCTTGTTTCCGAAGTAGTTGACGAGGCCCTTGTCGCTGTTGCCGACGTTGCAGACGGTCGCGGAGAACTTCATCCGCTCGGCGATGTTCGCGCTGGTCATCCAGGCCGTGCCCCAGCGCCAGCCGCTGACGTCAGGAGGGAAGAGGATCTCGAGCCCTTGCTGAGACATAGACTGCCACAGGATGTAGCCGATTCCGCGAAGGAGCGGCGGCAACGGCGTCTCCGGGGTCGTCGTCGCCGGCCGCAGGGAAGCCAGGAAATCGTCCAGTTCGAGCTGGTGAAAGATCCCGATGACGAAATCGGCGGGGCTCTTGATCTTGCCCCGAATGCACTTGGCGCTCCAGAACTCGGGCATCGTCGCGATCTCCTTTATCACCGGCTTGATGTGGTACCCGCTCTTCTTGAAAGTCGCGGCGAGCTTCTCAACGATCTTCGGCTCGGGATCGGGGTAGCCGAACCACTCCCACAGCTTCTTGGTCGTGCGAGTCGCCGTTTCCGGCCGGGTCGAGACCATCTCGATGATGTCGTGAGCCGAAAGATCGCCCGTCTTGCCGAGGACGGTCTTGGGGCCGAGGTCGCAGAGACCGGGCGCGAAGGATGCCGCGATCATCGGCACATTCTTGAGCGCGCACTCCCTGAGCCGCTCCTGGACGTGAGGACCGCCGGCCTCATAGATGTAGTAGCGCAGGCTCCAGCCGGTGAAAGCGCGCGCGGCTTGGCGGACGTCGGTCTCCGTGTAGTTGCCCACTCCCATCGTGAAGAGCTCCATCAGCTCGCGGGCGAAGTTCTCGTTGGGATGGCTGATCTCGCTCATGTCCGTATCGAGCCAGCGCAGCATCGCCGGTGTCTGGCTGACCTGCTCGACCATGGTCGGGAAGTGGCCGGTCGCGTTGTCTCGAAGGACCTGGATGTACTCCGTCATGGACGGTCCGAACTCGACCTTGCCGCCGCTGACGGCGAGGTGGTTGTGCCAGAAGAGGGTGAGGTTCTCTTGGAGCGGGCGCTTCGTCATCAGGAGCCGAAGCGCCCACCAGAGGGCCATGCGCTGTGGATCGACGTACATGTCCGTCTGCTTGGGCTCGAAGCAGATCTCCCACTGGCTAATCGGGAAGCCCTCGTCGATCTTGTCATAGTCGAGGAGGTGGGCGATCGTGCCATCGACACCAAGTTTCTCGAAGCTGTTCACCTCGGCAACCGAGGGGCCGAACCCGAAACGGCGCAGGAGGTGGCGGATCTGCCGGCGCTTGTCCATAGGGTGCATTGTACGATGGGAACCCCGGAATTGCCGATTCGGGATTGCGGATTGGAGAAGGAGCGTTGGAGCGACGATCCATCACATCATCACCTCCTCACCTCATCACCTCATCACCCCATGACGTCCTCACCGCCTCGGCAGGTACATGTCGCCGACGAGCTTCAGGTATTGCTGGATCGGCATCATTCCCATCGCCTTTCGGCGACGGTCCAGCCGCCTCGGGTCGATGACCGGATCGAGAATGACTTTGCCGTTCACGATCTTGCATTGGGTGCCGTAGAGCTGCCTGCCCGTCTTCTTCACGCTCACCCGATCCGCCAGGTAGGCGTAGTTCTCGGAATCGACCTCTTTCCTCGGCAGCAGGGCGGCCATCAGGGTGAGGCACCGTTCCTGGAACCGTGGGTCCTGATCGGCGTGCTGGACGATCAGCCAGGCGTCGAAGGCGCCCTCCTTGCCAAAAGCCGTAATCGTGGGCCAGCCGAACTGGTCGACGATCCGCTTCATTTCGGCGGTGTCCTCGCGGTCGATCCGGTGCATTTCGGCGATCAGCGCCTCGTCCTTCTTTCCCGCCTTGTCTTCCGCGATCCAGTGTTTCCTCACTTCCTGGTCCTGCATGACCATGGCCTGCAGGCGAAACCTGGCGTCGGCGATCCCAGTCGACTGCGCCACCGGAAACGGGATGAGGATCATCAATCCATCATGACCGCCGACCGAAGCAAGGAGTTCGGGTTAGTGCAGTCCAAACAGCGTGTTGAGTTTCCTTCGAGCTCTTAAGGGACAACATCCGCGTAGATCCGCGGTTTGAATCTTGCACCGCGGATAGACGCGGATAGACGCGGATGCTCTGCTTCGCGGCGTGGTTCTATGGAGTCTTTGTTGCGGCTGTCTGGACTCCGAATTTCTTGTTGAGTGCGTTGATCTTTAGGGACTGGTCCGATGTTCCGTTGCGGATCGGACTCACCCTGGTGGTGGCTTTTAGCTTCGCGCTCATGATCCGCCGTGAGCGTGGGCGACGAAGGAACGAGATTTGAGATTCGGAGGCCTTGGGGTCACGGTAGCCGGCTCTGACTCGCCGACTCCGGCACGCCACCGCCGCAAGCTACTCCTCCGAGGTTAGGACGAGAAGCCTCGGGGCGCGTGGCTGAAGGCGATTCCGGGGCTCGGCAATCAGCATGACCGGAGACATACCCTACAATGAGCTCATGAGATCGGTCGGCTTATTTGCGCTGCTGCTTCTCGCATCGCTTTTGATCGGTTACGGATTCCTGCCGATATTTGCCAGTGA
Organism: Fimbriimonadaceae bacterium; assembly: GCA_035499755.1. Classification (GTDB taxonomy): domain Bacteria; phylum Armatimonadota; class Fimbriimonadia; order Fimbriimonadales; family Fimbriimonadaceae; genus JAEVZK01. Next base: position 1,163 of record DATJYD010000345.1, on the reverse strand, counting down.
GACGACTTCTCAGGATCACCTCGTCGGCGGGTCGATGGTTGCCGCAGGCGCGGTCATGGTGTTGTATGTCGTGCTGAACGCACGCGCACGGCCTCGGTAGCCTCGAGCCCGGATTGTCGGCCATAGCTTCGCCGCGCGCCACGGGGCGTGGCGGGGCAGCGCGACTCGTCAATTGATCGGGCTAGGTCCCAGCCCTTTCTCGAACGGCTCGGCTCTGCTCAGGAGTCAGGCTTCCGGACGATCAGGCGTAAGATAGGTCTACGATCTTCTGCGCGGCTTCCTGAACGGTCGCCGCCGGCTGGACGATCGACCCCTTCAGGATCTCCCGGCCCTCCTCCGCCGCCGTGCCCTCGATGCGGGCGACGACCGGAACCTTGAGATTCATCTCTGAGAACGCCTGGAGAAGCCCCTTCGCGACTTCGTCGACCCGAGTGATGCCGCCGAAGATGTTGATGAGGAGCCCCTTCACGTTCGGATCCATCATCACCAGCTCCACGCACGACTTCACCCGCTCCGCCTGCGCGCCGCCACCCACGTCGAGGAAGTTCGCCGGCTTGCCGCCGGCCGCGCTGACCTCGTCGAGCGACTGCATGACGAGGCCGGCCCCATTTCCCATGATGCCGATGTCGCCTCCGAGCTTCACGTAGGCGATCCCGCGCTTGGCGGCTTCCGCCTCGATCGGGTCCTCCGCGGACTCTGCGGATGTCGCGACATACTCCTTGTGGCGGAACATGGCATTGTCGTCGATGGAGACCTTGGCATCGGCGGCGATCAGCTTTCCGTCCGGCGTGAGGGCGCAGGGGTTGATCTCGATGAGCTCGGCGTCCGACTCGACGTAGGCTCGGACGAGCTTCTTGATGAGGGAGATCATCTGGGAATGAGCCTCTTTAGGAATCTTCGCGGCCTTGACCGCGTTGCGCAGCTCGAAGTCGGCGATGCCCCATGCGGGATCGATGGGAATCTTGACGATCGCGCCCGGGTTCGTCTCCGCGACCTGCTCGATCTCCATACCGCCCTCCGCGCTCAGCATCACGATGTTCCGCTGGGAGTTGCGGTCGCACAGGACCGAAACATAGAACTCCTTGGCGATATCGATGATCTTGGCGATGAGGACCTTGTCCACCACCATGCCGGTCGGATTCTGAATGCTGACGAGCCGCTTG
>DATJYD010000344.1:0-4089 GCA_035499755.1 Fimbriimonadaceae bacterium | reverse complement strand
GGCCCTGAGCCTCTGCGCGGTCATGCTTTTCGCAACGGCCGCACCGGCGCAGAAGAAGAAGACGAGGACCGTGCACCGGACCCGCCACCACGTCGTCGTCAGGCACAAAAAGGTTACTTCCAGTCCCGCCTATGCTCCGGAAACGAGCCTCGGCGGCATCAAGCTTTACGACACTGGCACCCACGTGGTCGCGGTCTACGGTTCGCCGGATGACCTTCAGGTCGTCACGCTCGGCGGATCGACCGCGGGACCTGGCGGAGGAGCGGCAGGCGGCGCCGGAGGGCGCGGCCTTCCCGGCGGCGGCAAAGGCCCGGCGGGAACGGCTCCGATGGGGATGGCTCCTTCGGCCGGCAGTATTGGACCGGGAGTGCCCGGCGACTTCGGCTTTGACGGCGGAGGATCGGACCTTCAGCGCGGCGCGCCGGGGCCGGCGGGCGTCGGCGTTGCCCCCGCACCGGGCGGCGGCGGTGCCAGTCCGGGTGGTGGCGGCGGAATGGGTCCGGCCAAGGGCGGCATGGGCGGCGGCTCCGCGAGCGGCGGCGAGAGCGACCGAATCCTCTACACTCGCTGGGTCTACAATCGGAATGCCACGAAGTTCGGGTTTATCGTCGACCAGTGGGATCACGTCGTGCAGTGCGAGGCCATCGGCATCGAGCCCGGCAAGGCGCGGACGCGGCGGGGAATCACCTTCGGCTCGACCTTCGCTCAGGTGATCAAGAAGTACCAGGCTCCCGACGGTTACGAGATCAACGGGGACAGCATCGTCCTTCGCTACCTGTCGCACGACAAGGTCGCGTTCCGCCTCAATCGTCTGGGCGAGAACAAGCCCTACGTCGTGACCGGCATCGTAGTCGCGGCCGGCAAGCACTAATCGCGTGGCCGACGAACGAGACGAGATCCGGTCGCGGATCGATATCGTCGAACTTGTCGGCCAAAGCGTTCCTCTCAAGAAGGCCGGAAAATCATGGAAGGGTCTTTGTCCGTTTCACGCGGACAAGAACCCTTCCTTTTCTGTTGATCCGATCAGCGGAACCTACCGCTGCTGGTCTTGCGGCGAGCACGGCGACATCTTCACATGGGTCATGAAGACCCGCCATCTCGAGTTCTTCGAAGCACTCCAGTTCCTCGCCGAGCAAGCGGGCGTCACCCTGACCTCGCGCGGACCGACGACGACGAAGTCGGACAAGGTCCGATGGGGGGCGGCGATGCAGGACGCGCTCGACTTCTTCCGCGAACAGCTTGCGAAAAGCGAAAGCGCGCTGGCCTACTGCACGCGGCGAGGCTTGTCGCCCGAGGTTCTGTCCCAATGGGAGATCGGCTATGCGCCGGACGTCGGCGAGGCCCTGGCGAGCTACCTCAAGCGGAAGGGGCATTCCCTCGCCGAGTGCAAGGAGCTGTTCCTCGTCGACGAGGACAGCTCCGGCGGCTACTTCGACAAGTTTCGGGGCCGCCTGATCTTCCCTATTCGTAACGAGGGCGGCGACCTCATCGCTTTCGGCGGGCGCCTCCTCGGCGACGGCCATCCGAAGTACATCAACAGCGGAGACACGCCGCTTTACCGCAAGTCGCGGGTTCTGTACGGCATGAACCGGGCGAAGGATACGTTAGGCAGGGAAAAGCGGGCCGTTCTCGTCGAGGGCTACCTCGACGTCATCGCCTGTCACCAGGCCGGCGTCAAGGGCGCCCTCGCCTCGCTCGGAACGGCTCTCACCGAGGATCACGCCCGGCTTCTCAAGCGCTGGTGCGAGCAGGTCGTGATCCTGTACGACAGCGACGCGGCCGGGCAAAAGGCGGCCGACCGGGCGGTGGAGATCCTTCGCGAAGCCGGCCTCAGGACGCGAATCGCCCTCATGCCCGCCGGCGAGGACCCGGACACACTCCTTAAGACGGCCGGCCCGGCAGCCGTGCAGCAAGCGGTGGAAACCGGCCTTCGCCCCCTCGACTACCGCATCCGAAAGTTACGCGCCTCGATGAGCCCCGATCAGGACGAGTTCTGGGTCGCGGCGGTCGAGGCTCTCGCCACGGCTACGAACGAGATGGAACTTGAGAAGTTCGCGGGAGAGCTTGCACCCCTTTATCCAGGGAGCCGGGGGCTTCACGCAACTCAGAATGCCCTGAAGGCGGACGCCATTCGCTTGGCCCGCCAGACGAGGGGACAACGACTTGGGCAGGAAAGCTCCCCCGGACGCCCCGTGGGGGCCGGCATCAGCGAGATGCACGTATTGGAGATCGCAATCCTCGCGTGCCTTTTCGATGGGCCCATGCGGCAACCCGCATGGGCAGCTTGCGCCGAAGAGGGTCTGTTCTTCACGGCAGCCGGCGTTGCGGCGGCGGCGGCCGTACGCCTCGCGTATCCTGAGGAGCCACCTGTCGGCAAGCCGGCGACGTGGCTCCCCTACATCGAGCCCGAGTCTGTTCGAGAGGCCATCATTGCAGCGCGTTCCGATTCCAGACTTGGGCCGTATTCGTCGGGTCGAGACTTCTCAGGATTCGACCTGACCGCCTGCCTCCAGGACGCGTTAGCAGGCCTGAGGAAGCTCCGCAGAAAGAGGGAGCTGCAGCAGCGGATCGGCTCCCCGCCCGACGACAAGGCCCGCAAGGAACTCCTGGAAAAGCTGAAGCAGCGGCACTCGGGCGACAATCCGGAGGCTTAATCGCGGCCTCCGGCGTCTGCTCAAGTTAGAGGCGTTTCGGGGGGCATGTTAGCAGAACATGCGGTGAACTTGACAAGACTCGCGAAAGTTCGGGGGGATTTCGAAAACCTTTGCTATAGTGAAACGGCCTTTCACAGTCGAAAGAGGGCACGGCTGTAAAGGGGAGATGCGAATCTTTGCCAAAAACAGGCGTATGAGCACAAGTCGCCCTCAATGAAGACCATGGCGAATTCGGTTGCTTTCTCCCTAGCACCATCGGGACGGTGCGCTTCAGCTTCGATCAGCATTCCGCGTGTTTCCTCGGCCGACTATGAGGGTTTCGATGACTCCGTCGACCTCGACCTGGCCGAAGCCCATCAGGTTCTGGTTGCCGAAGGCATCGGTCTCGACGACAGCGTCCGGATGTGGCTGAAGCGAATCGGCCGGATTCCCCTCCTGACCGCGGAACAAGAACTCGTCCTCGCGCGGCACGCGAAGCAGGGCTGCGACGGCTGCAAGATGATGCTGATCGAGGCCAATCTTCGGCTCGTCGTCAGCATTGCCAAGAAGTTCACGAACCGCGGCCTTTCGATGCAGGACCTCATCCAAGAGGGCAATATGGGGCTGATTCGCGCGGTCGAGAAATTCGATGCGGAACGCGGCTTTCGCTTCAGCACTTACGCGACCTGGTGGATCCGGCAGGCGATCTCGCGGGCGATCAGCGACCATGGCCGCACGATTCGCGTGCCGGTGCACACCCTCGAAGCCGTCAACCGGATGATGAAGGCCGCCAACCACCTTCAGCAGCGGCTTGGCCGAGAGCCGACGACCTTCGAACTGAGCCAGGAGATCGGCATTCCCCAAGAGCGCGTGCAAGACTTTCTGCGGGCGATCTCCGATCCACTCTCACTCGAAACGCCGGTGGGAGAGAGCGAGGATTCGTCTCTGAGCGAATTCATCGTCGACCGCGCCGAAGAGACACCGGCGGAGAAGGCCGTTCGTGCGTTGATCCGCAGGCGGATCGATGCTATTCTCAGCACACTGACCGATCGCGAGCGCGACGTCATCGTGATGAGGTTCGGCCTCATCGACGGTCAGCCTCACACTCTGGAGGAAGTCGCGCGTGAGTTTCAGGTCACCCGCGAGCGGATCCGCCAGATCGAGCAGAAGGGCCTGAAAAAGCTGAAGCATCCGGCGCGCGCCAAGTGGCTTCAGGAAGTTCTCGAATAGGGCGGATCGGAACCCGTCCCTGGGTTGACGCTTCCCGCTTGCGGCCGGTGATTCAGGCCCGGCCTTTGCATCGCGACCCGCTCGTTCGCCGTGTATTCTTATCCGATGCAGAGTGTGCCTGCCGACGTATTGCCGCGCCTCGGTTTTCCCGACGGCCTCTCCCACGACGAAGCCGGACTCCGCGAGTTCTATCGAGCCTGGTGTCTGAACGTCCCTTTCGACAATA
>DATJYD010000343.1:0-3263 GCA_035499755.1 Fimbriimonadaceae bacterium | reverse complement strand
CGACGACCGGGAAGCTGAAGGCGGGAAAGTTGTAATAGGAGGCCAGGATGTCCTTTTCGCTCCAGCCCGGATCGGGAATCGACGGCGCGTCGCTGACGATCTTAACGCCGCCGACGCGGAGTTGAGCGTTCAGGGCTCGCTGCGCGCTGTTTCGATATTTCTGAGAATCGTTCACAAGCTGATACGGGTTCTCATCGACGTTGATGCCGTACGGGAGGTTCTCAGGAGGAGTTCTCGTTCCGACATAGACCTGCCACTTCTGGGCGGCCTGATTGACCATGTCCATGGCCTTCTGGACGCGCTTGTCCGCCGCGCGTTGCAGATCTGCCTGCGTCTGCAAGCTCTCCTTATAGGCCGTCATGTTTTTCGCGGCATCCTCGTGGGGCCAGTATTGGTCGCAATATGCGAACGCCAATACGCACAGGCCCAGAGCAATGGCCATCCAGATAATCGTCCAACCGCTAAGCTTCATATCTGTTCCTTAGTCACTCGAATCGTCTTCCGAGGCGCCTCGGCGTCCGCGGCCAATCCGGCTCACGCTGCCCTGGTCGCTGCCGCTGCTTGCGGACGGCGGCGCGGGAGCGCTCGTTGGAGTCGTGGGAAGATTGCCGCCGGCGCCGGCCGGGCCGCCACCGCCGCCCGCGGGAGCGGCAGCTCCTCCAGCCGCCAGCGTCGCGCGCGGATCCGGGGTCTGGAGATTGTCTTTGATGACCATCGTGACCGTGACTTCCGAGGCGCCGGGCTTCGGCCCAACCGAGCCCTGCTCACCGGTTCCATAGTTGTTCTGGCCGAGGTAACCGGTGACGCCGCCCTTGGCGAGGTAGTAATCCTGCCGCTTGTAGGGGTCGTCCGGAATCGGAGCGTCGCCCGGGTGGATCGGCTTGCCGATCTGATCGTCAGGAGTCAAAGCGGGCACATACATATTGGTGGGCACGAAGCCGCCGCGGCTGATCGACGTCACCTTGTTCCAGCGCAGCAGAGCAAGCATAAGGTCGGCATATTGCTGATCGGTCTGGAGAACCCCGACGAGAGTGACGGTAGCCTGGCCGGCTCCGTTCGATTGGGCGGACATGCTGTTGACTCGGTAGAAAGAGGGAATGTACTTCTTGACCTCGTCGTACAGAGCCGGATACGTCCCGTTGTGATCGATCATCGCCTGAGCCAAAGAGGCGTTCCTCAGAAGCGTAGTCGACTGCGCGATCACGGTATCGGCCGCATCGCCCGTGTCTTTGGCGGTCTTTGCCGCCGCTTCGAGCTGATCGATCCCTTCCCGGCTGTCGTTATAGTCCCGGTTGCCCTTGTTGATAAGGCCGATGGAGCCGACGAGGAAGACGACGAAGATGATGACGGCGACGATCCAAGCGGATCGTGTCGCCGCCTCCTTCGACACGTGGGTTGGCAATAAGTTAAGCTTCATTCAGTGTCCTAATCGAACAGGATGTGGAGGCCGTTGCCAATCGCGACCACGAACTCCTGGCTGTGCTCTTGAACAAAATCCGGCGCAACTTTCTTTGCGCTGACATTCAGACGTCGGAAAGCATCGTAGTTGTCACACGGAACGCCCAGCGCCTTGCCTAAAAAGCCGACCATTCCCGGCATTCGCGAGCCACCGCCGCAAATCAGGATGCGGTTCACGTCTCCGCCCCGGCTTCGGAAGTAGTCGATGGATCGGCGGACTTCGGCGACGAACTCATCGAGCACAGGCGCGAAGGCATTGTAGATCCGGGCCGACTCGGCGCTGCCGGTGGGGGCGGGAGCAGGCTCCGGAGCCGTCGGCGCCGGGGCTGCCGGCGCATCGCTCGGAGCCGGCGCGATCGTCGAATCCGCGAACGGGTTATAGGCTGCGGGGGCAGGCGGGGGCGCGAGGTCCTCGCCAAAGGGATTGTAAGGCGTGAACTCCTGGGTGGCGCCGGGTGCGGCGCCGCCCGGCCCCGCGTCGGCCGCCGACTCCGGGATCTCCGCACTCGACAGCTTGGTCCGCTCAGCCTCGTCAAGACTGATCGTCAGGGCGTCCGCGATCGCTTTCGTGAACATCTCGCCGCCGATCGGCACCTGGCGCGGCATCAGAAGCTTGCCGTCCTTGTAGATGTTGATGGAAGTCGTCTTATGGCCCATCTCGACGACACAGACCGTCTCATTCTGAACGACGTCGGCATAGCTCTGCTGGACGGATCGGGCGAGGGCGAGAGGTTCGACGTCGATCGCGGCGAGGCTTTTGCCGGCTTTCTTGGAACAGGCGATTACCGTGTCGATCGCCGATTGCGGCGAAATCGCCATTACGACGTCGATGTTGGCCGAGTTCGGATCGGTGTCAGCCAGCGGCCTAAAATCGCTGACGACCGTGCTTTCCGCGAATGGGATGTTGCGGTTGATCTCCCACTGCATATGCTCCTTGAGCTCCGCGGGATTCATCCGCGGCACTTCGATCGTTCGCACGAGAACCGAAGCCTGACCCGAGATCGAGGCGACCACTCCGGGAACGGTGCCTCCGGCATCCGATATGCACTGCTTGAGAGCGGCGCCGACGGCATCGCTATTGTAGATGCCGGTGTGGTCGACCGCCCCCTCGGGAGTGGGGATCATCCCGAGAGCCGTGACAACGGCATCGCGCCCCTGAATACGGATCTCGGCAACTTTGATTCTCTGGCTGCCGATATCGACGCCGAGCACGCTACTTAGCTTCTTGGCCATGTTTCGAGAGGACCTGCCTACAGGCTGTGTCGTATCTTACACCCCAGGGAATCTGGTGTCAATCCACAACTTGCCTGCAGCGACGCTAAGACGACGTTCTGGCGGGCCAAAACTGTTCGCTCCAGCATCGCAAATTGCGCACAAGCCCCATATTGAGCGATTCTTCCGCCGGCAATAAATCCCTCCATCAAAGAAATCGCCGGGAGGCGATTGCCTCCCGGCTTCGAGATAGCTCCTTCGAGCTTTACTTTCCGTTAACAGTCGGGGTGAATCTCGGGGCCATCGTCTGGAAGTACAGATCCGTGGCTCCCGCCCGGGTGCTCGCATAGAACATCCAGATCAGGCCCGGCCGGTTCGGCATGTCGAACGGATCGAGGAACGGCGCGAGCGTCGTTTCGTCGACCGCTTGGTCGATGGGAATCGGCGCCTCCGCCTTCTCGACGTTCAAGCCCACGTAGTAGGGCGCCGACGCGAACTTCACCAGCGTCTGCGTATCCGACGTAATCCCCGTGTACGCGATGTCGACGGTCCGGTCTTCGTCGGTAGCCGGGAAGTAGATCCTGCCGTTCGCG
>DATJYD010000342.1:0-9449 GCA_035499755.1 Fimbriimonadaceae bacterium | reverse complement strand
CGCGACTATCCGCCCGGAGCCGGGCCGGCGGGGTGCTTAGCAGCGCCGGGCCACGGCTTGTCTCCCAGGCCCAGCAGCCTTGCTTCCTCGGTCATGATCGGCAGAAACGGCTTCGCGCTGCGCAACTGGTCGTCATCGCCGATCTCCCCAGGCCATTTTCTTCCGTCCGCGTAGAGCCCAAAAAAGTGAAGGCCGCCCAGGGGATGGTCCCAATAGATGGCGTAGGCACACTCCGAGTCGAGAACTGCCCTCGCCGCCTTGAGCACATGCCGCGACTTGATGCGGAAACCGGCCGCATAGATCGCGCGCCTTAGGGTTCCGCGAATTGGCCGCTCGCTCTTGCCCTTTACAAGCGTGAGGTACCAAAGGGTCTGTGGCCGGCCGGCGCGGACCTCCTGGAATAGTAACTGGTCGTAATCGCCGAAGTAGATCCACATGATTCTGTGCGAGGAAACGCCCACAGGAAAATAGGCCGTGCTGCTCGGCCCCCCAAGGTCCATCGAGTCGAGCCTATCGAAGCCCCGGAACTTCTCCTGCTGGACCAGATGAGTCTCAAATGCGCCCCGCTCGTAGCCGAGCTTGGCGAGCTTGTCCGCCGGCGTAGCCTGAGGCGCGAGGAGACCAACGAAGCATTGCCGCGAACACGACTATCAGACGCGCCGCACCGGAATTCGCTTCTGAGCGAGCCTGAAACGGCCCATGGCAACCACCCGTCAGACCATCGATCATGAGAGCGTTGGGTATCGTCCTCCCTGTTTCGATCCTCATCGCGATGGCAGTAGCCGTCTGCGCCCAATCCCGCGAAAATGCCGCACCACCGCAGGATCGAGGGGACAACCTGAAACCCGTGCTCGCCGTCTCCCGGGACGGCACCCCGATGAGCGGGGTCCGGGTGTACTACGCAGTCAGCGGTTATTTCGCCACCGCCGGCCGAGACGGCAAGACAATGCCAGGGCACGAGGACGCGTCCATTGGTTTCGCTCCAGACGGCAGGATCTCATTCAGCCGCGAGCCGCAGACGCTTGTCTTCGGCGCGGCCGCCGCCGTAGCGCTTTGCGCCGTCGCGCCTGGGTTTCCGATTCCGAGCCAACCAAGTCCTGCGTTGTCGGTAGTTCGCATCGAAGGCGCGCCTACTGCCTGGCAACCTGGAAGCAGCGGATCTCATCCCGGGTGCCTGGTCGACAACGCTCCCGGTCACATTAGGCGTGCTCTCCCTGGCTCTCTTCTCTTGCGAAACGGTGGCGAACTTGAGGCGATCGAAGGCGGGGCGGCTCGGGTGGTCATGCCGAGAACCGATGTAAGCCTGGCTTTGCAAACCGGCCGGAGGGAGATCCTGATAGCGCGGGGCCGGGGGCTTTATGCTGCCAAGGGCTTCGAGGGACTGCTGTCGATGAGGCTCGTCGACATGTTCGACCAGGATGTCACCAACCTATCCGGGCAAAGGGGGACGCTCTACGCAGTGTCGGTGGGCGCTGAGGTGCCGCACGTCGCAATGCTGTTTTCGCTGGACAAGCACGGCGCACCGGTCGAAGCATCGTCCATCGACTTCGGCAAGGACTACGGCAGGTTGCCATTGACATGCGTCGCGGTCAATCCGAAGAGCCGGGAAGTCGTGTTGGGAGTTGGACCCGACCTCTACATCGGCAACGTGGTCAGGAACCGCGATCCCTTTGGCCGCGACACGTTTCGCAGGTCGGTCGATGGCATCCAGCGGATTGCCAGCTGCGGCGTCATGGCGGTCGGCATTGGAGCCGATCGCGAGGTGACCGCTTTTCGCAGCATCCAGTGGAGTCCAGCCGGGGACCGGCTAGTAGGGTTCGTCTCGCGCGTCCACGGCTCGGGCTGGCAGAGCGCTTTCCTGGTGCGGAAGCGGGGAGGCGTGTGGCGCAGCCGGCAAGTCAAGGGAACGTCCTTTGCCTGGTCGCCCGATGGTCGCTTCCTTGCTTCCGAGGAACTGCATGATGTCCGCTTCCTCGCGTCCGAGCGCGGGACCGACGTCGTCGTCAGGGATTCCAACTCGATGAAGGAGGTCAGGCGCTTCCCTCACCGAAAGCTCGTGGGGTGGCTTTATTGAGGAACCCGCTCTGGCCGCCGACCCCGAGCGGGCCCACGAATTGTCCGGCCATGGTGTTGTCCGTTATTGCATTCTCAATTGTATCGCCTCTCGACCAGGCGAAGACCGTTGCCGAAGTCTCTGGCTGAGTTCGACAACCTGGAAGCAGTCGTCACTCGGAACGGCCCCTCACTGGGGTGAGGGCAGTTGGTAATGCTTTGATTGAACCATCCGCCGAAACTTGATCCACTCCTCCTTCGATGAACGCTCTCCTTCCGCCCGGGGTGCGCGGGACGCGAGAAGGCCTCAAAGTGAGCCCGCCCCTATAAGCACCCCGTTTGGGCGGGCTCACTTTTCAGAGTTCCGCACACGCGCTACAACCCACACACAAAGTGCCGCCCTATATAGGCAATGGATTTGGACGGCAGTTTCTGGACTGGCTTGGCACGGGCGTGACCAGGAAAGGCACGACGTAAGCCCCGGTGGGACCGCAGATACACTGGCCTCGAAGTGACCTCCAAAGAACGAATGCTCATCGCCCTGGCCAAGGGCAAGCCGGACCGGTTGCCGGTCACCCTCCACCAGTGGCAGGACTGCCACCTCAAGACCTACCTCGGCGGGATGACCGACCTCGAGGCCTTCCGCCACTTCGGCCTCGACGCGAGCATCGCCCATTTCCAGGCCGCCGGGCAGTTCTGGCATGCCGACTCCGTCGCCTTCAGCGGCTCGCCGGGGGGCGAATGGCGCGACGAACCGACGGTTCTCGACCGCGATCCCGATCACACGGTGGTCCAGCACACGATCACGACTCCCAGCGGGACGCTGACCTATGCGACGGAGGCAAATCGCAAGACGACCTGGGTCACCGAGTATCTCATCAAGCACGACGAGGATATCGAGCTGATCCGGCGGTACATGCCATTCCGCGCCCTCGATCTCGCCGAGGTCTCCCGGGCCTACGACGAAATCAGGGACGACGGCATCCTGCGCGGCTTCGTCTGGGGCGATCAGGCCGGCTGCTGGCAGCATGCCTGCTGCCTCATGGACACGACCGAGATGATCATGGCCTGCTTCGACAAGCCGGACTGGGTGCATGAACTCATGGCGATCCTCCTCGAAAAGAAGCTCAAGTACATCGAGACGATGAAGGGCGCGAAGTTCGACCTGATCGAGACCGGCGGCGGCGCGGGCTCCTCGACCGTCATCTCGCCCGATCTCCACCGGGAGTTCTGCCTTCCCTACGACCGCAAGATGCACGACGCCCTCCATTCGCTCGGCTTCAAGATCGCCTACCACACCTGTGGAGGCACCAACGGCATTGAGGAGCACATCGTCGCCAACGGCTGCGACGCCTCCGAGACCCTCGCCCCCGTCAGCATCGGCGGCAACCAGGAGCCCTGGGAGTTCGCGACCAAGATCGGCGGCCGCCTCGCCCTCATCGGCGGCATCGACCAGTTCAATGTCGCCACCGAGGGGACGCCGGAGCTGATCCGCGCGAAGGTCTGGGAGTGCTTCGAGAAGGTCGGGCCGAACGGCGGCTACATCTGCTCGCTGAGCGACCACTTCTTCGATGCCTCCGTTGAGAACCTCCAGGCCTTCGCCGACTCGGCGCTGGACTGCGTGTACTGATGGGGTCACGCATCCTGTGAGGATGAACCTTCAGAACGACGGTCTGCCGACAACTTCGAAGGCTACTTCTTTCGGCTAATAGAGCCCGAACTCCCGCACCGCGTCATACATCGCCTGGCAGTTGGCGACAGGCACTTCCGGCGCCAGATTATTGCCTTCACGCATGACGAACCGTCCGCCCGCCATGATCCCGCTCTGCAAGATCCTCTTCGTCTCGGCGCGGGTTTCCTCGGGCGTCGCCTGGACAAGGAAGGGGACGGATGGGCCGCCGAGGATCTCGACGTCCTCACCCAGATCGCGGCGCAGGGCGCCGAAATCGACGGGGAAACCGGTGTCGAAGCTCTTGATGTTCAGTTCGCGCTTCAGCATCGGAAAATGGCGGGTTGCGTTGCCGCAGAGGTGAATGGAGTTGGAGGATTGAGGATTGAGGATTGAGGATTGGGGGAGGGAATCGGGGGCGAACGCCTCGATAAGACGCCGATGATGGGGGACGATGCGCTCGAAGACCATCTCGGTCGAGAGGAGGGCGATCGAGTCGTCGGCGTAGCCGAAGCCCTTCTCCACGAGCGGCAGTCCGAGCCTTTGCCGAAAGGCCTTGATGCGGACGGCGGCGGATTCCGTGAGCAAGGCGAGAAGGTCGTCCGCGAAACCGGGATCTTCGATGAGATCGAGACAGAACTCGGAGGCGCCGCGCACGTTGCAGGCGACGGTGAGCGGTCCGTCGGTGCCAAGGCCGCAGACGCCCCCGACCTTGATCGGCCGCCCGCGCCATTCGAAGCCCTCGGCTTCCCGCTTCTTGTAGTGATCGTAGTACGCCCAGACCTTGGTCCAGAAGGGGCTGGCGAAGGGATCCGCCGCGACCGATCTGAGATGACCGAGACGGTCATCGAGACCACGGGCGGGACGCCCGTGCCACTCGCCCAGGATCGGCTGGGTGTCGGGGACCTGGTTGTCGTAATACTGGATCGGACAGCCGAGGCCGGCGGCCTCGTAGACGTTCTGGAACTCGACCCCGACGCGCCACGCCTCCGGCAGGCCCATCTCGGCATCCTGCGGCAGATTGAAGGCGCACCATTCGAGGTGTTCGAGCTGGCGCTCGAGCATGAGCTGGGGGTCAGACCAGGATTCCTCGATCGTGAGCTTGCGCGGGTTCGCCGGGTGGTCGAAGGTCGTGTAGCGGGGATTCACGCCGAGGATCATGGGAACGCGGATCGGCTTTCCGGCCCGGTACGCGTCCCAGACGCGCCTCACCTCCTCGTTGTGGGCGGCGACCGAGGGGGTGAGCGGGGAATCGGAGGTCACGTAGCGTGGATTACCCGATCGCGCCCCTTCAGGGCGCGCATCGTCTCGCGGTTGCTTAACCCAGGCCGTTGTCCTGGGGTAGCCATTCGGCATAGGTGCGCCCTGAAGGGGCGCGACATCGGCAACGAGACCGGCGATCCGGTAGGCCCGTTGGGCCTGGGGGAGCGCCGGAGGGTGCCTGGCGTCAAAGCGCGGATCACCCGATCGCGCCCGCCCTGGATCATCCCCCTGGTCTTCGCCGCCGGTTACGCCTCCGCCCCGCTCAACACCCACAGCCCGAGGTCCCAGATCTCCCCCATCGGCTTCAGGTTGATTCCCTTGCCCCAACGGTCCCGAGCCAGGTGCAGGTAGTGAAGGTAGTTGTCCAACGTCACGTCCGGCGGGACGCGGTGGTCGCAGAAGGGGATGAAGCCCCCCTCCTCCACGAGGGGAGTCAACCGCTCGACCTCGGCCTCGATCTCCCGCTTCCCTTTCGCCAAGATGTGCTTGTCGAAGCCGCCCATCATCAAGAGATCGCGACCGTACTCCTTGCGGTACTTCACCGGATCGGCGCCCCAGGTGCCGATCTCGACCGGGAACATGCAGTTCACCCCGCTCTCCAGCCAGTGCGGGATCAGCTTCTCGATGTTGCCGTCGCAATCCAGCCAGAGCACGTCGACCCCGTGCTTGTGCAGCACGTCGGAGATGCGACGATACCGCGGCACGAGAAACTTCTTGAAGTGGTCGACCCCGAGCAGCGGGCCGCCGGAGTAGCACATGTCCTCCCACATCCCGCAGCCGTCGAACTGCACGCCCGATTCGAACGCCTTCTCGAGCACGCTGCAGATCAGCACGCAGACGGTCTCGACCATCTCCTCGAACCAGTCGGGATCGTCGTAGACGCAGAGCGACACGTTCTCGATTCCCATCCAGTTTCTGATCCAGCCGTAGAGGCTGCCGCCGGGGAGGGTGAGACAGTTCGGTCGGCGCGGATTGGACCAGCGCGCGATCCGCTCCGGCCAAGCGGCGGGAAAGCGGCCGAGTGAATGGGGATCGAGGCGCGGCTTGTAGTGCTTCTCCCAGCTCTCGCGATCGGTCAGCAGATGCCCGATGTGCATGGGGATCGAGCTCATGAACTTGTGGCGCAGGATGCGCACGCCGTCGCTGCCCTGCACGACCTCCTGATCGCCGCGGTCCTCCAGGATCACCGATTCGAAGCCAGGATCGAGTCCGTCGCGGATGCCGACCCAGCCCTCGAACCGATCCATGCCGAAGAAGTCGGACATGGTCCACTCATCGAGGTGTTCGGGCAGGCCCTGGCTCTTCCAGAGCTCGTTCGTCTCGGTCCAAAAGCCGAAGTCGCAGATCGGGGCCCGGTCGCGCGGGCGATAGTGCATGGTCGCGTTGAAGCGTTCTCGGTCAGTCATAGTTGCCATAGCGGTCGATCAGGTCGATGACAAATCGGTAGGTTTCCCAGCTCACGCTGGGGGGAACGGAATGGTCGGAGTGGTAGACGTAGCCGCGCGTCTTCATGCCCGCCTCGATCTTGGAGCGGACCTCTTGCTCGATCTTCTCGCGATCGTTCGTAGCCATGACCATCACGTCGATGTTTCCGAACAGAGCGAGTTCCTCGCCGACAGCCGGCGCGAGCTTCCTCACGTCCATGCCGGCCTTGGCTTCGAGCGGCTGGAGGCAGTCGAAGCCGGCGTCGATGTAGTGGCAGACGACGGGATTGACGTCGCCGTCGGTATGGAAGATGAAGGGCAGACCGCGCTCGTGGGCCCAATCGACGAGGCGCTTATGGTCGGGCCAAATCATCTCCCGATACATAGCAGGCCCGATCATCGGGCCGCGGCGGTAGGCCATGTCGCCATAAATCCAGACCCCGTCGGGTTCGATGCCACGCTTCATGAGAACGTCGAAGTCGCGGAGAACGAGATCGGTGAGGGTCCGGGAGACGTCGAGCGCCCATTCCGGATCCTCGATGAGGGCGATGAAGAAGGTCTCGTCGCCGATCACGCGGCGGGCCATCTCGAAGGTCTCCAGTCCGCTGAGATAGCTCCAGCGTCCGTTTCGCCTCGAGATCACCCAGTCGTTGTAGGAGGAGTAGGGTTTGACAAACGTCTCTTTGGCGAGGAGGATGGGCTTGTAGACGTCGAACCAGTCCTCGCGGGTGTTGCAGCCGAAGCCTCGGTGCTCGGGGGTGCCGGAGCGGTATTTCCAATAGCGGACCGTCTTGCCCCACTCGTCGACGATCGTCTTCGTCGACTCGTCCTCGGAGATCGTCTCCTGGCGGCCCGGCCACGGCATGGGATCGCTCCAGCAGAGGCACTGGAAGTCGCCTCCGATGAACTCGATGACATCGCCCGTGCAGCCCTCGGTGCGCCACCGGGTTAGGGTCTCGTCCCACCAGCTTTCGTGACGGGGGATCGAATCCTGGTCCTGCCGCTTGAACATGCGGTTCACCCGCTCGCGGCCGGTTAGCTTCGTGTTACGCATGGCTTGAACAAACCCCTCCTCTTGCGGCGATGATCGTGCGCCGGAGGAGGAGGGGGGAAGGGGTGGAGGTCCCGGAAGTTGATGAGTCGTATCGCGCCCGTTCAGGGCGCTGGATCATTGATCGGGTCTGCCTCAGGGCGGCACCCTGGGCTAGGATGGGCACGCCCTTATCGGCCCTCAGAAAAGTGAGCCCTCCCCTATTGTCACCCGATCGGGCGGGCTCACTTTCAGCCTCGCTCCTTGGTTGGAACATCGACACTTACGCACTGAGGAGCTTGCGGGCAATGTCGACGCCGCTCGCCGCGTCGGGCGCGAAGGCATCGGCGCCGATCGCGTTGGCGAAGTCCTGGGTGATCGGCGCGCCGCCGATCACGACCTTCGCCGTGACCCCGGCGTCCTTCAGCGCGGCAACCGTCTCCTTCATCGCGGGCATCGTGGTCGTGAGAAGGGCGCTGAGCCCCACGATGTCGGCGTTGTGCTCCTTCGCCGCTTCCGCGAACTTGGCGGGCGGAACATTCGTGCCGAGGTCGACCACATTGAAGTGGGCGCCGCGCCACATCATGGCGACGAGGTTCTTGCCGATATCGTGAAGGTCGCCCTGAACCGTCCCAATGATGGCCGTGTGCTCCGGGCGGATGCCGGCCTTGACGAGATGCGGCTCGAGGATCGCCATGCTCTCTTTCATCGCGCGGGCCGCGATCAGCATTTCGGGAACGAAGGCTTCGTTCCGCTGGAAGCGATCGCCGACCACATCCATGCCGGCGACGAGGGAGGCGAGGATGTCCTTCGGGGCGGTTCCGGCGTCGAGAGCCTCTTGGGTGAGGCGGACGGCGGTGCCGCGGTCACCCCGAATAACGGCATCGGTGAGGTTTTGAAGTTCGCTCATATTAGATTTCCGTACATAGCGGCAGACTTCGCCCCGTGCGGGCTCGACTCCGACGAGGAGATGAGAGGACGTGCAATTTGGATTGCCTTTCGGGCCGGCATCGCGTCAGCCGGTGGACCTTACGCGACGCTTGCCCTCATCGAAAATGTATCCGGCTTCGGCCTGCAACATGCGTCATGGTTAAACATGACAAGCTTCGGTTCGTCCAGTCCCGCCGGGGCGCCTTATCGGGAGGGGACGAATCAACCAGGCTAGATTAGCCATAGGCACCTAAAAATTGAAGGTCGAGCCGATTCCGCCGACGTCTAGCTTGCATGGGTGGCGAGAGCTTCGCAGGGCATGCCCTGCCGCTATGGGATCGCCTTCTTCGCCAGCAAAGCGGGCTAGCTTAGCAACTCGTTGACTTTCTCCATCACCGCGAAGGCGTCGGCGACGTACAGCACGTCGGCCTTCCCCCTCGCCCAGCCGCAGTTCGGGTCCAGGTTGATCGCGCGCCGCTCCCGCACGAACCGCCAGCCGACCGCGTGAGGCTCCTCGCCGTGGCAGCAGGTGGACAGCCCCTTCGGATGGCGCGGAGTCGCACCAGTCTGTCCAACCTGATTCAGATGGCTCAGGAAGGGGAGAACCGCCTGCCCTTCGCCGCTCATGTCGACGAGCGACTTGCTGCTTCCTAGGGAGGCGCGGCTTGCCTGCAGGAAGCCGCGGATCAGCTTTTCGGCATCGACGCCGTGGACTTGCCCGTCGGCTTGCTTCTTGGTCCAGCCCGCGCCGACCACGAACAGGAGATCCGCATCCGGCCGGATCGTCTGCTGATCCGGCGAGGGCGCCTGCCGTCCCTCGACCTGCGTTCGCCGAAGGACCTCCGGCGTCTCGACGGAGAGGAGTTCGACCGCCGGCAATGCCCCTTCGGCCGCTTTGCCGCCTCCAACGGCGCAGCCCGGCTCCAGCAGGATCGCCCAGGGCCGCTGCTCGCGCGCGAGGCTTCCTTCCATCCTCTGCCGGTAGAACCAGCGAGACACCAGCAGATCATCTCCCTCGAAGGCTGCCGCCGTGACATGGGTGTCGGCCCTTCCTCCCAGCCGGTGAGCGACGCCTGGCAGG
>DATJYD010000341.1:0-2959 GCA_035499755.1 Fimbriimonadaceae bacterium | reverse complement strand
GTTGTCGGTCGGGTGATCGGCGAGGAAAGCGGGCTCCTTATCCCCGGGCATCGACTTCAGGAGGCGAAAGACATCGGCGAGACCCTCCGGATTGTAACCGGCCTTGACCATCCAAGCGAAGCCGCCGTCGTCCGCTTCCGTTTCATGCTGGCGGGAATAGGGCAGATTCACGAGGACGTCCAGGCCGATGTCGGCGAGATCGGCGGTTTGCTGGCTGGCATGCGCGAAGATGAGGGCCAAGTCGAGGAGCAGACCCTTTTGCTGTTGATCTCGATACTGGTACGCCCAGTGTTCCTTGCGGACGTGCGTGAGCTCGTGGCCAAGGACGCCGGCGAGTTCGTCTTCCGTCATGAGCCGATCGAGCAATCCTGTGCAGAAGAACGTTGGACCTCCCGGCAGCGAGAAGGCGTTGACTTCCTTGCTGTCGATCACGTCGAACGAGTACTGCCACGGCTCGCTCTTGGTGTCCAGGACGGACAGCATCTTGCTCGCGACGCGGCGCAAGGTCTTAACGCGCAGGTCGTAGTCGGGGAGGATCTTGTTTTTCGATCGGATCTCATCCGCCGCCTGGAGACCAAGCTTGACCTGCTGCTCTTCGCTCGGCTTCCCAAACTGGGCTGAGGCCGGAGCCGGAGCCACGAGCGCGAGAAGCGCGACAAAAGGGAGGACAAGCGAGCGCCTCATGACTAGTTCTGACGCGGCATGGCCCATGTGCGTTGCGAGTTCGTGCTTCCAGCGGCGCGGAGGGGTGGCACGCGCGAGCCTCAGCGGCAATGGGATAAAACCTTGGGAGTGAATCCTGACTTTCGAGCGGTGCGGGCGATCTGCTTCGACCTCGACGACACGCTCTGCGCCTATTGGAACGCCGCGAAGAGCGGCCTGCGAGCCACTTTCGAGCGGCATCCCCTGGCCGGGATGAGCGCCGATGACATGGTCCGCCACTGGGCGGCCGTCTTCCGGGAGTTCAGTCCAAAGATCAAGGAGTCCGAGTGGTACGAGGGGTACCTGGAGAGCGGTGAGCCGACCCGGACCGAACACATGCGGCGCACCCTCCGCCGCATCGGAGTCGAAGACGAAGCGCTCGCGCGCGAACTGAGCGAGTGCTACATGGGTGAACGCGACCGCGCGCTCGCCTTGTTCGAAGATGCCGGGCCGGTCCTGCGGTCGCTCCACGGCCGGTACAAGCTGGGACTCATCACGAACGGCCCTGCCGACATCCAGCGGCAAGAGATCGCGACGCTCGGCATCGCGCCGTTCTTCGATCTGATTCTGATCGAGGGCGAGATGAAGATCGGCAAACCTCATGCTTCGGTTTTCGCTCGAGCCGCGGAGGCCCTCGGCTGCTCGCCGCACGAAGTTCTCTTTGTGGGCAATAGCTATGCCCACGACGTTGTTCCGGCGCTTGCCAACGGGTGGCGCGCGGTATGGGTCCGTCGAGAGAGCGATGCACCTCCAAGCGCCGATCCGGCGCCTATCAAAGCCGAGCAGGCGCCGATGGACGGACCGCAGGCCGATGCGGTTATCTCGAACCTCCGCGAGATCCAGGATCTCCTGTCCGTTTGAGGAGGCGTGGCATGAGTGGCCCTAACCGCAGAAAACGCAGAAAGACGCAGAACCTGACTCCGGGGTTCGGGTTCCTCCTGGTCGCCCGGGCAGGCCTATGTTGCTGCCTGGTTGACCCGACTACTAGTCGGCACTGTCCGGAAGCAGCTCCTCGAGAACGTCGAGCAGGCGCGAGATGTCGAGAGGTTTGGTGAGATAGTCGTAGGCGCCCGCCCGCCGCAAGGCTCCGATCTGGCTTCGCGTCGCATCCGCGCTGACGACGACGACCGGAATATGGGCGGTGGCGGGATCGTGCTTAAGCTTCGCGAGCACCTCCGAACCGTGCATGTCCGGCAGATGGAGATCCAAGAGGATCACGTGGGGAACGATCGACTTGGCAAGCTCATAGCCGATAAGGCCCTGCGTGGCCGGAACCAACTCGATGTGGGGCCAGTCGTCCAAGGCCATCTCGATGAGCCTGAGGTTGGCCAGATTATCCTCGACATAAATCACCCTGCCCTCTCCCAGCCTCCTCCGGCGAGACTTGTGAGGACGGTCCGCTTTGGCTTGTCCGACTCCGACCGAGCGCCGGAGCATGACCTCAAAGACCGAACCCGAAGGGGACGAGGCCGCCAATTCGAGCGTTCCCCCCATGAGTTCCACGAATCGGCGGGACAGAACCAGTCCAAGTCCCGTGCCTTCCACCGCCGCCGGGCCAAAACGCTCGAACGGCTGAAAGAGCTTGGGGACGTCCGCCTCGGAAATGCCGGGGCCGGTGTCGACGAACCGAACCGTCACCGTGTCGCTCGATTGCCGGGCGAGAGCGATCACCACCTGTCCGTCCGCCGAGTTGTATTTGATCGCGTTGGAAATCAGGTTGATGAAGACCTGGACGAGTCTCTGGCGATCCGCGAGGACGGCTCCTTCGAAGTCCGACGCATCCAAGCGCAGGGCGATGCGGGCGGATTCCGCGAGCGGCCTCATCAGTTCCACGGCGTGTTCGAGTGTCTGCATCAATGCAACCGGCTCGAGGGACAAGGTGACTCGCCCGGCCTCGATGCCGGACAGGTCGAGCACCTCATTGATGAGGTTCAGGAGGTGCTTGCCGGCTTTGAGGATCGAGTCGGTCGCCTGCCGGATGTCCTCCTCGTCGTGCCGCATCGCGAGGAGTTGGGCAAATCCGAGCACGGAGTTAAGCGGCGTTCTCAACTCGTGGCTCATCCTCGAGAGGAACTCGCTTTTCGCCGCGTTGGCCTGATCGGCGGCATCTTTCGCAAGTTGGAGTTCCGCGGAGCGCTCTCGCTCGGAGATATCCCTCAGGATTCCCGTGAAGACAACGCCGCCTTCCAGAAGGGTCTCGCTGACTCCCAGGTAGAGGGGGAAGACGGTTCCGTCCTTGCGGCGTCCTCTGACCTCG
>DATJYD010000340.1:0-3733 GCA_035499755.1 Fimbriimonadaceae bacterium | reverse complement strand
CTCGAGCCCTAAGAGGGTGTCTCCCTTTGCACGTCGCTTCCTAGTCATGTCAGGCGACCCCCATGTTCGGGACTGCGAGTCACGACCCGGAGCGAGCTTCTGACGGCTGCCCCTGGCGCTTTTCCTGATCATCGAAGGCTGCCCCATGCAAAGCAGGGGCCCACGCATCTCAACAACATTCTCCGCAACTGGCGTTTGAAGAAGGGTCTCGTTCAAAATAGAGACATCCTTCGCCTTGAAGACTATCGCTTCCTTCTATGACGTCCTGGGCGTAGGCCCTTCCGCTAATCCGGAGACCATCCGGAAGGCCTACCGTCGCCTGGCCAGCAAGCATCACCCGGACGTGAGCAATCATCCCGACGCCCATGAGAACATGGCGCGGATCAATGAGGCGTTTAACACCCTCAGCGACGACGAGAAACGATCCGAGTACGACGCCATGCTCGCGGGCGGGCGCTTCGAGGCGCCTACCGCCCCGAAATACGAGGCGCGCAAGCCGATCGTGGTCAAGTTTCTCACCCGCTTGTCGGCCCACTCCACCCCGGTCTATGCCGTCTCGTTCTCGCCTGACACCGGAGGCCTCGTCTCCAGCGCCTTCGATAACGAGATCATCTGGTGGGACGGCGAGTTTCTCCGTCCAGCCCGCCGCACGAAGCTCGAGTCGGGCGTGATCTCCACCCTTCGAGCCTTCTCGGAGGGGAGGGTCGTCGCAGCCGGCTGCGCGGAGCACTTGGTTTCGCTCTATCACCTGGACGGCCCGACCGTGAATAGCTGGCGGTCGACGAACGAAGAGTGGGTCTCCTGCCTGGCGATCTCCGACGATGGAAACTCGCTCGCGACAGGCTCCCTCTACAAGACCTTGTCCGTGAGCAATACGCACAACGGCGGGCACCTCTACCGGAAAAAGGAGCATGAGCAATCGGTCACGGCGGTCGCGTGGTCGGCAGACGGCAAATACCTCGCGACCGGCTCCGCCGATGCTTCCGTGAAGCTCTTCCATTCCGGAAACGGGGCGCTGCTTCACACCTTCCGCCAGGTTCGTTCCACGGTGACCGCGCTCGCCTTCAGCAACGACAGCCGTTATCTGGCGGTCGCCGCCGTGGATCTCAGCATCCGGGTGTTCCGGTTGAGCGACGGCGGCCTGGAGAAGATGATGTTCGGCCATACAAAGCCGATCGAGACCCTCGCCTTTCACCCGAACGGCTGGCTCTTCGCCTCCGGCTCGCGCGACGGGACGGTCGGTCTTTGGAACGCCGCCAAGGGCATCGGCAACGTCCGGATCGAGGCCTCGTCCCGGCCGATTTCGTGCGTGGCCTTCAGCCCGGATGGCACCAAGCTCGCGGCCGGGGGCCAGGACAAGATCGTGCGGCTGTGGGAAGTCTCAGCCAAAGAAGTCGCCTGAGGCGGCGTTCGCGTTAGAATAGATCGGAATGAGCACAGAAGCCTGGTTCTCCGACAACTACTCGGACCTCAGCGTGACGAGCGGCGTCAATGCCGGATTTCAGTTTCAGTTCAACTGCGAGCGGTGCGGAGACGCCTACCGGACCCGTTTCCAAACCTACAAGAAAGCGCAAGCCGCCGGCTGGCTGGGTTCCGCGTCGAGCTTTCTAGGAGGACTCGTCGGCGAGGCCGACAATGCCGCCAACACGTTCGCGAACGCGGGCTGGAAATCGGCATGGGATGCCGCCTTCCGCGACGCCGTCACGGAGGCGAAGGAGAACTTCCACCGCTGCGCCAAGTGCTTCCAGTACGTGTGCGCGAAGTGCTTCAACGCCCAGAGCGGCCTTTGCTACAACTGCGCTCCCAACGCCGAGGTCGAAATGCAGGCTGCCAAAGCCGCCGGAATGGCGACCGGCGCCTCCGAGGTCGGTACCGCCTACGGCTACGCCGAAGGTAAGAAGATGGACGCCACTCCCGACAAGCAGCTCGTGTGCCCGAACTGTCGCGCAGAGACGCATGGGGCCAAGTTCTGCCCGGAATGCGGGACCAAGCTGTCCACGGCGCTCAAGTGCAGCGGATGCGGCACCGAGTTGCCGGAAGGCACGAAGTTCTGCCCGGAATGTGGAACGAAGCTGTGAACGGGTGAATCGGTGAATGAGTGAATCCAGTCCACACGTCCCACCTGTCCCATTTATTCAACTGAATTGAGAGCAACCCAAATGACCACCAACCGCGAACAATGGGAACGCGAGGGTTACGTCCTCGTGGAGGGTCTCTTCTCTCCGGAGGAGATCGAGAAGATCCGCGACCACTTTATGGAGTGGAACGCCTCCGACCGCAAGGAAGACTTCGACAAGGTCGATCCGACGGGCGAGGATCCGCTCGCCAGGTTTCCGCGGATCATCCATCCCCACCGCAAGGACAAGCTGAGCCTCGACTTCATGCTCGACAGCCGGCTCCGCGACGTCATGACCGATTTTCTCGGCGAGGAGCCGCTGGCCGCCCAGACGATGTTCTATTTCAAGCCTCCCACTGCGCGCGGCCAGGCCCTTCATCAGGACCAGATGTATCTGAGGGCCAAGCCGGGGACATGCGTGGCGGCTTGGCTGGCGGTCGACGATTGTGATTTGGAGAACGGATGCATGGAGATCGTCCCGCGCTCGCAGGAGCTTCCGCTCCTCTGTCACATTCCCGCCGACACCACGCTCAGCTTCTCATCGAACACGGTTCCGGTGCCCGAGGGCTATGAGCCGATTCCCGCGCTGATGAAGGCGGGCGACGTGCTCTTCTTCCATGGGAACCTGATCCATGGAAGCGGCCCGAACACCTCTGAGACCCGATTTCGGCGAGCGCTGATTGGCCACTACATCACGGCCGACGCGGTGGAAGCCGCCAACTTCTACCATCCCTTACTGCGCTTCGACGGAAGCGTCGCCGACCTCGAAGACGCGCCTTACGGCAGCCAGTGCGGGGTGGTGAACGACGGCCGCGTCGAGATGGTCGCGGCGCTCGGCGCAGAGCCGGCTTCAGAGCCGCACTAAGTAGCGTCGGCTTCCAGCCTGTGCTTCAGAGGGCAAGATGCCCCTCGCACGCATCGGCTGAAAGCCGATCTACAGCCGCCCCAGACAATCCAGAATCCGCTGAAGGCTGCGCTCGATGTCTTGGTCGAGCCCGACCGAAATGCGCACGAGGCCGTCGCTCAACCCCATCCCGTGCCGCTCCTCCTCGGGGATCTCCGAGGAAGTGCTCGAAGACGGCGACGAGAACAAGGTCTTGAAGTAGCCCAAGCTCACCGCGAGGTAGCCAACCTTCTCCTCCTGCATCATCGTCATCAGCCGATTCGCCCGCTCCTCGGTTTCCACATCGAGGGCGAGCATGCCGCCGAAGCCCATCTGCGGATTCATGATCGACCGCATGAAGGCGTGCTGCGGGTGGTCGGGCAGGCCCGGATAGTGGACGGTGAACCCGCGGTCGGTGAGGCCACAGGCGAGATGCATTGCATTGGCCGAGTGCTTTTGCATGCGAATGTGAAGGCTGTGCAGGTTCTTGAGGATGCTCGCCGCGCGGATGCTGTCGAGCACCGGGCCGAGGAGCATGCAGGCGCCGCTGTTGACGTTCGAGAGCTCGTCGATGAACTCGCTGCTGGCGCAAATGCAGCCGGCCACGCAGTCACTCGTGCCGTTGATGAACTTGGTCAGGCTGTGGACGACGACATGCGCGCCGAGCCGGGCCGGGGTCAGCACCATCGGGCTGAAGGTGTTGTCGACCACAAGCTTGATTCCGTGACGGTTGG
>DATJYD010000339.1:0-2776 GCA_035499755.1 Fimbriimonadaceae bacterium | reverse complement strand
TGGTTACAAGCCGCCACCCGGAATTCCGCCGCCGCCGCCGATGACGATGCTGGTTTTCGATGATTCTCAGGCCGGCGAAGTCCTCGCCGCGATGAAGCGTGAGCTGACGCCGGGCAGGGGCTTCACTTCGACGGACCTCGCGAAGACGTACAGCTTGCCTGCTGCGGCGTCCCACGGCAATCCGTTCGCCGGCGAGACCATCTGGATGTTCGCCCCAAGCGGGACGAAGTCGGGGGGGCCGGCGGCGACCGAAGGAGCGTTCTACGAGTGGGGGAGGATGGCGACGATGACGAAGATCGAATATACGGAGGGCTGGGTCGCGCTAACGGCTAGCTCGAGTTCGATGCTCACCGACCCTACCAAGGAGAAGCCTAGCTGCATCGTCGTCGTGACCCACAAGGACACATGGCTCCAGAGCCTGTGGGCGAAAACGAGATCTCTGCTTCACCTCCCGTAAAACGCGTGGCCGGCCGGCAACCGGCGAATCCGGAACCGTGGACGGAACCCACCGCGCCTCACACCAGATTCAAGAACGGCTCGTCGGGATTCTCGGAGGCCGTAATCCAGCCTTCCGCGATCAGGGTCTCCCAGGCCTCGATCGCCATCCGGAAGGGAATCTCCGGCTTGGGAAACTTCTGCGGGTTCGAGCCGAAGAAACGGCGGAACTGGCGCACGATCTCGTTCGCATCCGAAACTTGGCCTACGACCGAGCAGACGAACTCGTTTTGCCCCACCATGGGAAGGATCTTCCCTTCCCGGCGCAGGCACTGCACGGGCATTACGCGCCCGCCCCGATAGACCGCGACCTTGCCCGGCTTCGACCCGTCGAGATTGAGGCAGAACCGGTTGTTTTTCCCGATCTGCCACGTCATCGGCGAACCGGAGAACTGCTTGATCACGTTGCGCGTCGTCTCGAAGCCGGCCCAGAGAGCGCCGATCTCGGCGATGGTGTCGCCCGCGAAGCCTCCCGTTCCGATCCACTGAAACGCGCGGTGGGGGCTTAGGTCGAGCCCTGCCTCTTTCGCCAGCTCCGCGCAATACTCCCGCAATTCGGTGAAGCGCCCGTTCGCGGCGTACCAGTAGTCGGCGAACTGGATGTGCTGGCGGATGTTGGCGCGGTGGCTGTCGTTGTACTCGGACTTGAGCCACTTCGCGTCCAGTTCTTTGCGCTCCAACTCGAGAATCGTGTAGGCGGCCTTGCGGGCTCCAACCTGGGCAAGGGTCATTCCCGCGGAGAGGATCGGGTCGGCGAACCCGCACGTGTCGCCGACCAGAAACCAGTTCTCGCCGTAGAGCCGGTCGGCGATGTAGCTCCAGTCCTTGGTGGCCTGAAAGATGTTCTCGCGTTGGGCGTTGCGGATCAACTGGGACACTCTCGGCTCTTCGGCGAGGGCGCGAAGATAGAGCTCTTCGCCGGTCTTCTTGGAATCCTTGTAGTAGCTCGCGGGGGTCACGAGGCCGATTGAAGTGCGGGTCGAAGTGATCGGAATGAACCAGACCCAGCCCCAGCCGAGGCTGAGGATCAGCGCTCTCGTCCCTCCGTTGCCGACACTGTAGGCCCATTCGGCGTTCTGCCAGTAATCCCAGAAGGCGACGTTTCTCAGGCTGGTGGGAGAGTCGACGCTCACTCCCATCTCGCGCTGGAGATAGGCGGACTGGCCGGAGGCGT
The DNA here is from genome assembly GCA_035499755.1 of Fimbriimonadaceae bacterium. Lineage (GTDB taxonomy): Bacteria > Armatimonadota > Fimbriimonadia > Fimbriimonadales > Fimbriimonadaceae > JAEVZK01. Next base: position 1,107 of record DATJYD010000339.1, on the reverse strand, counting down.
CAACGTAGTAGCGGGCGGCGATCGTTTCGGGCTCACCCTCGCTGCCCTTTGCGGGGCAGATGCCGATCGATTCGATCCGGTCGCCGTCCTTGTGAACCTCGACGGCTTGGGTCTGTTCGCGGACCTCGCATCCGACGTCTCGCGCATGGTCGAGGAGGATCTTGTCGTAGATGCTGCGATCGACCTGGAAGGCGGTCAAGGCGCGCTGCCCGGCGAAGCGGCCGGGCCTCGGCTCCTCCTTGAATTCATCGGGAAGGAAGTTCACGTGCCAAAGCTCGTCGGTCGTCCCCCATCGGTAGGCGCTTCCGATCTTGACGGGAAAGCCGGCGGCCTCGACCTTGTCCCACACACCCATTTCGTTGAGAACGCGGCAAACCGCGGAGAGCTGGCTCTCACCGATATGCTGGCGGGGGAAAGCCTCTCGCTCCACGATGAGCACGCGGAGGGACGGCTGGTACCGCTTGAGGAGCGCCCCTACCGTCGTCCCGGCAGGTCCGCCCCCGATGACGAGGACGTCGCATTCTTGGGCCATAGCAAACTCAAATAAGTGCCGCGAGGCGGCGAGACTCCATTATAGGAAATGTCCGGGCACGCGGCAACTGCGTCCTGTGATCATGCTAGATTGATTGCCGGTGCGCATTCTCTTCACGATCACGCTCTTCCTGAGTTCGGTGCTGCTCTTCCTCATCGAGCCGATGATCGCCAAGATGATCCTGCCCCGGTTTGGAGGGACGCCGGGAGTCTGGAATACGAGCCTGGTCTTTTTTCAGGCGGCTCTGCTCCTGGGCTACGGTTATGCGCATCTTGCGACGAAGTGGCTTGGCCCGCGCGTTCAGGCGCTGATTCACATCGCGGTTCTCCTGCTCCCCCTAATCGTGCTTCCGTTCGCCCTGCCGAAAGGAATCGAGACCGGCCGGGGAGATCCTGCGCCCCTCGTTCTGCTGATCCTGACGATGTCGGTCGGGCTGCCCTTTTGGGTGGTCTCGGCGGGGGCGCCGCTGCTTCAGCGCTGGTTTGCGGCGACAAAAGACCCTCACGCCCACGATCCCTATTTCCTCTACAGCGCGAGCAACGTCGGCAGCCTCCTCGCGCTCCTGTCCTATCCCT
>DATJYD010000338.1:0-5144 GCA_035499755.1 Fimbriimonadaceae bacterium | reverse complement strand
ACGTGGTGGAAAAGCTTAGGATCGCTTGCGATGTTATCGATGCCGAGGATCCGCTCGACCTCGTCCATTCCCTCCTCGGTAAGGGATGCTGAGTGGTTCTTCTTGTCGCAGGTCCAATGGACCTCCTTTTCGAGGAGCTTCACGATCTTGTCGACCTCTGCGTAGACCGACACGTCCTCCGACGAAGGGCCGGAGATGATGTGCGGCGTCCGCGCTTCGTCGATCAAGATCGAGTCGACTTCGTCGATGATCGCGTAGTTCAGTTCGCGCATCACCAGGTCCTGCTCGCTGAAGGCCATGTTGTCGCGAAGGTAGTCGAAGCCGTACTCGTGGTTGGTCCCGTACGTGATGTCGCAGCCGTAGGCCTCACGGCGCGTGCACTCGACCAGGTTCACATAACGGGGATCGGCATGCTGCGCGCCCGGCGTGTAGATGTAGCTGCCGCCGAGCTCGTCCGAGTCCTGCGCCTGGCCTTGGATGATGCCGACGGTGAGCCCGAGAGAGTGGTAGATGGGACCCATCCACACGGCGTCGCGGCGAGCGAGATAATCGTTGACCGTGACGAGGTGGGCGCCTCTGCCGGAAAGCGCGTTCAGATAGAGAGGAGCGACCGCGACGAGCGTCTTGCCTTCTCCGGTCTTCATCTCGGAGATGCGGCCCTGATGCAGAACGGCTGCGCCGACGAGCTGAACGTCGAAAAGCCTCATACCCAAGGTGCGGCGGCCGACTTCGCGAACGACGCCGAATGCCTCCGGAAGGAGGGCGTCGAGGGTTTCCCCGGCGCCGATGCGGCGTCTGAATTCGTCGGTCTTGCCCTTGAGTTCCTCATCGGTGAGTGCGGTCAAGGCGGGCTCCATGTCGTTAATGCCGCCGATCATCGGCATCAGGAGCTCGATGTCTTTCTTGCTGGTGTCGAAAAATCTTCTAAGGAAATTCATTTGGATTGCTGGATTGCTTGAAAAACGGCTCGCGGTTGGGGCGCGATCCGGGTCGTTGGAAAAGGTAGGGACGACCCCGCCATAGGCGGCGAGGCGTCTATCGCAATCCAGAGGGCCCGTCACGAGAGCGGCGGCACGCGTAGAAACCCTCGGCCGGCGAACCGATCGCTGCGGGCGCCGGCGCTAGAGCTTTCTCTTCGGCCGACTCCGGCGTAGAGGCCGGTGTCTTCGGCCCCTCGCCTTGGGTCAGGCTCAGGAGCCGGGCAAGGGCCTGGGCGACCGAGCGGTGGCTTCCCGAAAGCAGCGAAGCCAGCGTCGCGTCCGCTGCTCGCGATTTCGCTTCGGTTTGACGGTGCAGGCCGTCGAGCCATGCCGCCGATTGCCCGTTCCAGGCCGTCCGCTCGAAACTGGCGGGGCCTTGGAGGATGAGCAATATCAGGGCAGGAAGAAGGGGAAGCATGCTGCGCTCAACAATTATGACGCCTTTTGCCCAACTCCTCATTCCCGGGCTTGGGCCAATACGGGTTTAGTTTGGGCCGCCGGCCGTCGAATCGGCTCCGCCTCCGAGGCGGTGGATCTCGGTGGATTCGGTGGTTCGGTCTCCTTAAGTAAGCAGCGTTGGGGCTTGGGCACCACTCCATCGATCTCCGCCACGCCTTCATCCCAAGCCCTCGCGCTGCTCTCGGCGTTTCGGTGGGATTCTCCGCGTCTTGTGCCGAACCGGCAGCTTTGGCGAAACCCCCTCTGGAGGGCCGGAGTTTCTTCCTCCCTATATAGGCACCCACTCCGGGAGGAAGAAAAACTCGGAGCCCGTTATTCCCGATGTCGGCGCGTGCGGCTGCCGGTGAACATCGAGACGCCTCGGTTCGCGATGAGAGAGCCCATCAAGCCCATCACAACGAGAAGGACGACCCGGAGGGCCACACTTCCCAAATTGGCGGCCGATTTTCCAAGATCGACGGACTGGTCCTTCGTGGACGAGATGACGATGCTCGGCGGGGTGCTGAAGAGATCGTAGGCGAGCTTGAACGTGAGGAGCAGCAGGGCGACGCCAACCAGGAACGTGATCACCCCCACGGCCATTCCGACGCCGCTTCGCTCGGTTCTCACATGTTCGCCCACTGGGATTTCCACTTTCTCTTCTGCCTTCCCCATTTGAACGCCCGATTCCACATGGAAGTTCGCAGGATACGAAAGAATACCGCCCTCCGCGGCTAGGCCTCGACAAGAGCGGGGGGTGGATGAGGTTCGGAGTGAGGTTGGCGCAGACTCCAGGCCAGGCAAGCGGGAAGGATGAGGATGGCGGCGCCCAGAAGATAAGGGTAGTAGGGTTCGCGGACGAATAGCCAGTTGCTCACGATCGGGCCAAGAAACCGGGCGAGCGCGCCGAGAGAGGAAGTAATGCCGAGGACTCCGCCCTGCATCTGTCTCGCCGCGCTGCGGGAGATCAGGCTGCTTACGCTCGGCTGAGCGAGGCCGGTGCAGATGCCCAGGATCACCACCCCCGCGAGCATTGGAATCCAAAGCGGCAGATAAGGGGCCAGGGCCAACGACGGCGCCATGCCAACGTAGGCGAATCGCAAGAGCTTCACCTCGCCGTACTTGGGTGTCAGCCTCCTCACGAGATAGCCCTGCATGAAGATCATGACGACGCCGACGACGGTGAGGATGATCGCCCCGGCGTCCCGGGCGGCGGCGTCCGTCAGCCGATAAATCCAGTGCTTCTGGGCGAGGAGCAGAAAGAAGGTGTTCTCGAGATTCGTGAACCCGAACTGGGCCGCGAAGAACATGAGAAGCATGATCGAAAGCCCAGGAACCCGGAATGCGGTGGCGAAATCGCCGAGCCGGTATCCGCCCGCTCCGGCCTGGTGCCGGCTGGATTCCGGGAGGATGAGCAACACGTAGACGAAGTTGACGATCGCCAAGATTGCGCCGGTGTAGCCGAGGACGAGCGGAGTTCCGTGCCCGGCTTTCAAAAGTCCCGCGCCGATTCCAGGCCCCAGGACGAACCCGAGTCCGAAGGCCGCGCCCACCATCCCCATCCCGCCCGCTCGCTCTTCCGGGCTCGTCACGTCCGCGACGTAGGCGAAGGCGACGCCGACGTTGGCCGCGGCAATTCCGGAGACGATCCGGGACGCGACGATCCACCAGATGTCGGTGGCATGCGCATAAACAACGTAGGCGGCACAGGAAAGGACGGTGGTTACGAGCAGCACGCGACGACGCCCCCATGTGTCACTCATCCGGCCGAGGAGAGGCGCGGTGACCAATTGAGCCAGACTGAAGCTCCCCAGCGCGAACCCCAGCACGATTCCCGTCGCCCCAAACTCCTTGCCGCGAAGCTGAAGGTCGGGAATGAACAGCCCGAACCCGAGCATGTCGATGAAGACCGTGAGGAAGATGCCAAGGAGGGGAGGAAGTTTGACGCGCAGAACTGAACCTTGAACCTGCTTGAACATCGCTGAGCCGACCCGCCGACCCGGCGGAAGTCAAAAGGGTACCTTCCCGACGGAGGGGAGCGAGATGCTCGGAGACTGGCGTCTCTCGTCTCTTGCTCTTTCGTCTTTCCTAGAGTCTTAGATACTTGCGCCAGGCCGCGAGCTTCTTCTCGCTGATTCCCTTGATCGCGGTCAGTTCATCGAGAGACTTGAACGTGCCGTGCTCCTTCCGATAGTCGAGGATCTTCGCGGCGGTCGCGGGGCCGATGCCGGTGATCTGCTGCAGTTCCTCGGAGCTCGCAGTGTTAATATCCACCGGATGAGCCGGCGGCTCCTTCTTCGCCCGGCCCTCCGAGCCATGACCGCCGGATTCTCGAGCCGTCTGCGTTCCGTAGGGTTCGGCGACAGAGCCGCCCGAGTACTCCGCCGCCACGCCCGGCTGAGTCTCGCCGCGACGGGGGACATAGACTTGGGTGCCGTCGACGAGCTTGGCGGCGAGATTGATCGAGTCGAGATCGGCATTCCCGGCGGCACCTCCCGCCGCCTTGATCGCATCTTCGACCCGAGAGCCTGTGGGCAGATGCAGCGTCATGCCCGGATGTTTCACCGCCCCTGCGGCTGCTACGACGACTTCACCGAGCGACGAAGGATCGACTGATGCCGGTTTTGGCGCAGCCGACGCTTCGGGCGGCCGCGACGTAGCGCCGAGAGACTGAAAAACGATGGGAGCGGGCTGTCTCCGTCCCTTGATGATCGCGTACGTGCCCGCAAAGACGAGGACGCACGCTAGGCCGGCCAGAGCAAAGCGCTCTTTCGGCAACTTCTGCTGTGACATCCGCATTCATTATCGCAGAAGGCGGAGGGAACCGTTAGCGACCCAAGGAACGCCGATCCAGCCCGCAAACCGGCTCGCAGGGAATAGGCGCTACGACGACATCGGCAGGCCCTGTTCCAGGAGGGCGTGCCGCCAGCCACGAACGCTGACCGCGCATCCCGTCCCATGGATGGCATGGAGGAAGCGCTCGAGGATCAAGGCCCCGATGTGGAGGGTCTTCTCGCGGCCCGGCTCCATGCCGGGGACGGCGCGCCTCTCCGCGTCGGTCATTGCGCAGAGCCGGCCGGCCGCGGTGCTGATTTCCTCGTATCCGAGCCAGGCGCCGTGGACGCGGGAGGGGTCCCATTCGACCATGCCCTCTCTTATCGTCACCAGGTTCGTCCCGGTCGCGCCAAGCGTGATGGCGCTTCCGACCTGATTCGGCAGATAGCAGATCCCGATCGCCTCGTCGATCTCGCAGATCGCGGAGAGAATGGCGCCAGGCCCGGGCGCTTCATCTTTGAGAACGCTCCCCCGAAGGCCAAGGGTGCCGATCGAGAAGCTTCTCCGGAACTTAACGTCCCAACCTGGTTGCTGGCGATCGGCTGTGACAAGCTCGGTGCTCTGGCCGCCGACATCGATGATCGAAATCCGGTCGCCGCGATGGAGGGTCGGGTCGTCGGCAACGGCTCGAAAACCCAGTTCGGCCTCCTGCTCGCCGCTGAGGATAATGACCGGTGTCTCCTGGTTGGCGGCTAGGGAAAGGAACTCCGCCGAGTTCCGGGCGATTCTTGCCGCCATCGTCGCGGCGGCGATGATCTGGCCGCATCCCTGCTCGCGAGCGATCGCGAAGTCGCGGGCGAGGGCCTCGAGCGTCCGCGCCATTCCTCCCTCAGAAAGTAGACCGGTTTCCTTGGTGCCTTCGCCGAGCGACGTGACGTCGCTTCGCTCGAT
>DATJYD010000337.1:0-2944 GCA_035499755.1 Fimbriimonadaceae bacterium | reverse complement strand
CCTCGAGATGAAGCCCTGGTCGACCCATCTGATCGAAGTGACCCGATCGCCCGGCTAGTGTCACCCGAATTGGGGGGAATAAACTCGCCCGAGGTCTGGGCCAAGCAAGCGCGATAGAGGCGCGCTGTGGGAAAAGCGTGGGTGAATCCGCGCACTTCACACCCACCCCAAGAGCCCATCGGAGCGCTATCTCTTCAGAAGCCGGAAAGCGATCTCACGGCCGTGGCCGTACTTGACCGCCATGGAGATCCACAGCCACGCGAGCGCTTCGAGGCTCCTCGCCTGGATCAGCGGCCCCGCGTCGACCGGATAGAAGCCGAGGTCGGATGCCAGCCTGGCGGCGATCGCCTTAGCCTCACCATCGTCCCCGCAGTACAGCATCGAGGCGGGTTCGCCGGCGAAGCTCGGATCCGCCATGATGTTGTAACCCACCGTGTTGAAGATCTTGACGATCCGCGCCCCCGGGGCAAGCGCCGCCAGCTGTTCGGCGGCCGATTCGTCCGGACCGAGCGCCGGGCCGTTGAAGTCCTCGCGGATCGGATTCGTACAGTCGAGGAGGATCTTCCCCTCGAACCCCCCGGCCGCCGCGACGACCTCGCCCATCGCTCGCCAAGGTGTCGCCAGCACGACCACATCGCCGTATTCGGCCGCCTCGCGGATCGTGGTCTTGGTTTCCCCTTCGCCTTCTCTCGAACCGTACCGCACATCGTGAGCGGCGTCCACAAACCTTCCGCCGAGCGTTTTGCCGACGTTCCCCGTTCCGATGACTCCGATCTTCATGCTGGTTTCTACCGCGCGAGATCTCAGCCGATTGCGCTGGATCTTGCCGCCCTTGACTGGGACCGCCGGCACGGTACCCGCTAAGCCATATACCGCTCGCTCTTCTTCTCCGCTGCCCATTGCTCGACCGCCGTTGGCATGCGGATCCCGATCTTTCCAACGGTATGACCCCTTTCGAGCGCACTCATCGCCTCGGCTGCCTCGTCGAACGGCAAGATCATCTCGATGACCGGGTGAACCTCGCCCGAGTCGATGAGCTGAGCCAAGCGCCGAAGCTGATCGCTGCTCGGGTGCATCATGAAGCGAACCGCGCTCTTGCCCTGCTGACGCGCCTCCGCTTCGTTCGGCTCCGCCGTGGTCGAGACAAGCCGTCCACCTGGCTTCAATACATGGAGTGAGCCGGCGATCTCCACCTGCCCGATCGTGTGGACGACAAGATCCACGTTGAAAACCGACTGATCGAACCGACGCCTCCGATAGTCGATGAGCTCATCGGCCCCCAGGTTCCTGAGAAGCTGATGGTGCTTCGACTGCGCGGTTCCGATCACATAGGCGCCCGCCCATTTGGCAAGTTGCACGGCAAAGCTGCCAACGCCGCCCGCCGCGCCATGGATGAGGACTCGTTGACTGGGCTGCAGATTCCCATGGTCGAACAACGCTTGCCACGCCGTCATGCCCGCAAGCGGCACGACCGCCGACTCTGCCGGGAAGATCGACTTCGGTCTCACCCCGATCGCCGTCTCTGCCGCGACCGTGAACTCGGCCGCCGCTCCCCGCTCCGTGATTCCATAGACTGCGTCGCCGACCGACGAGTTGATCACGCCGGGACCGGTTTTCGTCACGATCCCCGAGAACTCACGGAGTGCGATCGCCGGAAAACCGAAGGTGCTGGGGAAGCGCCCCTCTCTCAACTTCCAGTCGACAGGATTCAGCCCCGCTGCTTCGACCCGCAACTGAACTTCGCTTTCACCCGGTTCTGGAACCGGCACGTTGCCGAATCGATAGACCTCTGGGCCGCCGATGTGATCCATGATCCATGCCTTCATAGCGTCTTTGACGAAGCGTCAGGCTGTCCGGTGCCCGGCCCGCGACCAAGAATCTCGCCAAACCCCAATTGGATGACCCGATCGCGCGGTTAGAAGACGGACGGTTGCCATCAGAGGTCAAAATGAGCCAATGGTCGTAGCACTCGTTCTTGCCGCCGTTCTTGGTCAGTCTCCGTCCAAGTTCCGCTTCGTCCTCTATGGCGATTGCCGCGATGGCCATACCATGCACCGTAAGCTGGTGGCCCTGATCCTGAAGCAGAACCCGGCTTTCGTAATCCAGACCGGCGACCTTGTCGCGGACGGGTCCAATGCGTCCCAGTGGAAAACCTATGACGACATCACCCTGGCGATGCGCCAGAGGGTTCCCCTCTACCCCGCACCCGGCAACCACGACTACGGAGGATCGTTCTATCGCGACCGCATCAACATCCCGCCCCAATACGGCAACGCCGAGCACTACTTCTTCAATGACGGACGCTGGCACTTCATCAGCCTCTCCGTGGATCTTCACATGCCCTACGGCCCGGGAACCGAGCAATACAACTGGCTAGTGGCCGATCTCAAGGAAGCTCAGGCGGCAAAGAAGGATATCGCCGTTTTCTTCCACGTTCCCCCCTACTCGATCGGCGGCCATGGCTCCGATCTCAAGGTCCGGGCAGCCCTATGCCCCCTCTTCAAAAAGTATGGAGTGTCGCTTGTCATGAACGGACACGACCATCTCTACTATCGCACCATCCGCGACGGGATCACCTACGTCGTCTCCGGTGGAGGCGGCGCCCCGCTCTATCCGGCTCTGCCCGGAACCGGCAACATCCCGGGCGACAAGTGGCTCGCCGCGAACCATATCGTCGTCTTGGACGCCGACGGCGACCATCTGCATGCCGTCGCCCTCAAACCGGACGGCTCCAAATTCGACACGTTCGATGTGAACGGGCACAGGTAGCCCGTCCAACCCGAGTTCTCCAACGCGGAGACGCGGGGGGGGGAAGAGATGTCGCTTCCCTCTCGGAGGATTCTCTCCTTCCGAACGGGAATCAGGACCAACGCCCCACGGGGTTTGACGACGCAAGCGCCGCGTGCAAGTATAGAGGGGCCGGCCCAGATCACGCCACCATGAA
>DATJYD010000336.1:0-5753 GCA_035499755.1 Fimbriimonadaceae bacterium | reverse complement strand
CTCCAAAGCTCATGAAAGGTCCCGAGCTTGCCGTGCGCCTCCTGATTCATGCCCCAGGGGATGTCGAGGAGGGTGAGGCGATGAAGAAGGCGGCTGCGCTCCAAGTCGTTCTCGTTGCGGAGGTCGAGATCGAGAATCCGTTGGAGGGCCTCCGGCTTGAGCCGCAGCCGCCTCTGCTGGGCCGCGAGATCGGCCTGGATCGGGATGCTGGGGGTGTCGGCGGGGATCTCGCCGAGCTTCTCGCCGATGATCAGCCGCTCCTCGACCAGGCGGAGCGGCGAGACCTCGCCATGGGTGAGAACGGCGCGCGCGGCATCGGCCAATTCCGCGAGGCCGGGCGAGGCGAATCCCCGGACGCAGGCGAGGCTTTCGGCCAGCCGTACCGCCTCGATGACGCTTGCCGTCGAGGCGGGCAAATCCTCGCCGCGGAGAAGCCGCGCGGCCTGGATCAGCCAGGTTCGGGCGATGGCGTCGGGATCGGAATTCCAGAGAATCTCGTAGTAGGCGGGCGAGATGACGCCGGCCGGATAGCCGGAAGCGAAAGCGAGCCGCTCGTAGGTCCAAGGCACCCAGGTCGCATTCACCTTGGTCTTGGGGAGGTCCTTCAGCATCGCTCGGTCGTCTTTGGCTTTGACCTCGGCCTGAAGCGCGGGGACATGCCACGCGCCGCAGACGACGGCGACGCGGGCGAACTGCGCGGTCGCTTCACGCAGGGCCAGCCGCATGTGGGCTTCCCGCATGGCGTCGCGGGGTTTCCGATCCGTCCGATCGGACCGCATCGCGGACATCAGTTCGGCGACCGCTCCGAAGGGGTCCTCGGTCGACCAGCGCCGCTCGAAGGTGTGATCCCACCAAAGCTCGCCGTCCTCGTATCCGGCTGCGGCCGCCATCATCGCGAAGGGATCGTCGCCTGCCTCCTCATCCTCTTCGCCTTCTTCCTCTTCGGCTGACGCCTTCTGCAGGGCGAGGCTGATCCCGGCGGGTAGATCGATCGCCCGGATCTCGGCTCCCTTCGCCAGCCCGTATTTGATCGCGTTCCACTCCGGCGAGAACTCCGCGAAGGGGTAGAAAGCGGCCAGCTTGGGGTCGTCGGCCGCGTAGGCCAGGATCGCGACAGGCGGCTTGATATCCGGATGTCCGATGAGCGGGAACACTCCCGCGACGTCGGCCGGCGCTTCGATCAGGATCGCCTCCGGACGAAAAGCCTCCAGCGCGCGAACGAGGCTCCGAGCAGAGCCCGGTCCGTGGTGCCTTATCCCGAAGATCCGGGGTTCGTTAGAGGAGGAAGTCACCTAATGACCTCATCACCTCCATCACTTCAACCATCAAAGTGTTTCCCGGCACGCCCGGTAGAGATCGCGCCAGCCGTCCCGGTCCTTGACGACGGTTTCGAGATACTCCTTCCAGGCGATCGCGTCATTGGTCGGGTCCTTGATGACCGCGCCGGTGAGACCGGAGGCGAGGTCTCCGGCTCGGACCGTCCCGTCCCCGAAGTGCGCGGCCAGGGCCTGAGCGTTGTTGAGGACCGAGATCGCCTCCGCCGTGCTGAGGGTGCCGCTCGGGACCTTCAGCTTCGTCTTCCCATCCTGAGTGAGGCCCGAGCGAAGCTCGCGGAACACCGTGACGAGTCGCTTGACTTCCTGTAGCGACGCCGGCTCGCTCGGCAGTTCGAGCGCCTTGCCGATCTCGACCGAGCGCTTGCGCACGATCTCGGTCTCCTCATCGAGCGAGTCGGGCAATGGAAGGACCACCGTGTTGAAGCGCCGCCGCAGCGCGCTCGAAAGATCGTTCACGCCCCGGTCGCGATCGTTCGCGGTCGCGATGACGTTGAATCCCTTCACCGCCTGCACCTCGGAGTTGAGCTCGGGCACGGGAAGGGTCTTTTCGGAGAGGATCGTGATGAGGGCGTCCTGCACGTCGGAGGGCATTCGGGTCAGCTCCTCGACCCGCGCGATTTTGCCGCCCTCCATGGCCCGCATGACCGGACTCGGCACGATCGCCTTCATGGAAGGACCCTCCGCGAGCAGCCGGGCATAATTCCAGCCGTAGCGGATCGCCTCCTCGCCGGTTCCGGCCGTGCCTTGGACGAGGAGCGACGAATCGCCGGAGATCGCGGCCGCGAGGTGCTCAGAGAGCCAGGTCTTGGCAGTGCCGGGCACGCCGAGGAGGAGCAACGCCCGGTCGGTAGCGAGAGTCGCGACCGCGACCTCGACGAGGCGCCGGTTGCCGACATACTTCGCGCTCACTTCGAACCCGTCGCGCAGCTTCCCGCCCAGGATATAGGTCGTCACCGCCCAAGGCGAGAGCTGCCAGCTCGGCGGCCTTGGCCGGTCGTCCTGTTTGGCCAGTTCGGCGATCTCATGGGCAAAGCCCTTTTCCGCGTGTTCTCTAAGTACCGCACTCATGGGATTAGAAACTCCATTACTCCATTACTCCTTCGCTCGCGCCATCTCCCGCCGCATCTCGTCCAGCAGCGGCAAAAGCTCGCGCCATTGCTCCAGCGCGCGTTCGGTCTTGTCGTCGATCATCGCCAGCGCCTCGCGGTGGGTGTCCGGGTGGAGGCGGATCGCGACCGAACGGACGTCGACGCCGATGTAGGTTAGCGGATTCCGCAGATGCGAAGTCAGGTATCGCAAGACCGACCGGCTCAGTTCCGGCGACCATCGGCGCAGCTCCAGCGAAGCCGCGAGATTCATGTCGTCGCCCTTCGGCACGAGCCTCGCGAGCAATCGGTCCCGCTCTCGCTCGGGAAGCACGCGAGCCATCCGCCCCGGGCTGATGTTCTTCGACCCGATCAGGGGATCGATCCAACTCGGGTCCTGATGAAGCTCAGTGGCGAGGGCGAGACCCTCCAGCCAGGCCGGACCGTGGGGATCCTTCGCCGTCAACGCGATGAGATCCTCCGGCGTTAGTCCAGTCGCGCGCGTCCACTCTCGCGGCCGGACCAAGCCTACGATGCGAGTCAGAAGGCTCTCCCGCCAGCCCATGCCGCCGAGTGGCTTCGGCCAAACGAACGCGAAACGCTGCAGCCAAGATTCCGGCGATTTCTTGGGAGCCTCCTCGATCGGAGGCAATGCGATCTCGGCGGAGCGGCGCAACAGGCCTTTGTGAATCCGTAGTAGAGGCGAAGCGATGTCCGCCGCCGCCTTTGCCACGGCGCTGTCTGGCAGACGCGCCAAAGCGCGAACCGCCTGCTCACGCACCGCCAAACTCCGATCGAGGAGCAAGGGCAGGAGGAATCCCTCTTCTCCGGTCCACCGGTCGATCGTCTCCAAGATCGACGCTCGGAAGTCGGCGGCCTCGGCGACAAACGTCTCCTTGGCCAAAGCGATGGCACGGCTTGGATCTTCGTTCGCGAGGCGGCGAAGGGCGATGAGCCGGTCGGTTGCCGTGCCGAGCTGCCAGACGTCTTCATCCGATTCCCGGGCCTGCCCGGCATACGCCCACTCAGGGTTCAGCGGGGCCAGCCAGACGCCTCGCTCGCCGATCGTCTTCCGCACGAGATCGCGCTCGCGCGGCCCCTTGGCGCCAAACGCCAGGATTTCGACGAGGCAATCGGTTGGGACACCGAGCCCGGCCTCAGCCGCCTCTTCCAGCCAGGCGACCACCATGTCGGACGAGAGGTCGAGGCATCGCCGCAGGGTGTACGAATGGGCGGGCCGCGGGCACGAGTCGGCTCGAGCGGCGAGGATCGGCGAAGGGGCCACCGACGACTTTGCGCCGGCGCGTAGGCCGGCGCCGAGCATGGCCGCGAGGGCCAGCGCTCCACCCTCGCGATCGTCGCCGGAAGACGCGGGCGCCCGCTTCCCCGTTCCCGCGATCGCGCATCCCACCAGATTCAGCCACTCGGCCTGGGTCACAGCCTCCAAAATGTGGCCTCCCTCTGTGCGGAAAGGGGACGGAACTCTCGTCCGTTCCATTCGCCGAAGATCGAGAACTCGGCGCCCCCCGAATTGGCGAGGAGATCCCAGGGCTGAAATCCGCCCGAGATGGGGAGGGAATCGGCTCCTTGGAGGAGAAACCAGCGGCCGGCGCTCTCGCCCAAGGTCGAGCCACCGATCGGGCAGGGGATCGCGTCGATCCAAGGGTTGCGGGCAAGGGCGTTCGCGTACTCGTCGAGGCACTCGCCGATCATCGAGCCGGGCTGGGTGGCGGGATCGGCATCGCCACGCTCGACCACATGAACGCGCATCGGATACGCACTGGGGAAGTAGGCGACGCGGCCGGAAAATGCGCTCCCCGGCACGAGCGATATATCGAACGGCGATCCCGCGACCGAGAAGGCGAGCACCATTCCCCATCGCCGCGAGTTCGAGCCGTAGATCCAGGATCGCTGGGTTGTTATCCGGTCCTCGGTCCAAGTCGATTGTCCGAGGACGGTCCAATGATCGGCGACTTCGGTCTCGGGGCCAAGTTCCTCTTTCTTGACCGTCCAACCGAGAGCCTGCCGCACATCCTCCCGAAGATCCTCCGGCAGCTTCTCCATTCGGCCGTGGGCCTTCAAAAGCAGATAGAGCAGCCCGGCCCGGTCGAGCAGGCGCGACTCCCATCCGGGCCCGGATGACACCGTGTCTCCCATTCCTCGGACCATTCTCGCGAGACCGGGGGCTTGGGCGTCGACGAGCCGCGCGGCGATGCCGGCGAAGGTCTTGCCCGAGGACAGGGTCGGAGAAGCGAATCCGGTGCGGATGAGATCGCGAAGCCACACTTCGCAGTCGGCCACACCGGAAGCAACCCGTTCTTCCCGATTGGCGGCTCGCTTGGCCTGGGCTTCGGGATCGACCTCGCTCGGGGCTTTGGCGGCCTTGGCGGCCGCTTTCTCGCCTCGCTTTGCGAGCCACTCGGACACCCACTGAGGCCGCTCCCGGGCAGGGCACTTGCCCTTTGCGAAGAGGAGAAACAGGCCCAGCCCGTGCTTGCAGGGAAACTTGCGGCTCGGGCAATTGCATTTGAAGGCCGGCTCGCTCAGGTCGATGCAGGTCTGATAGGGGAGAGCCGCGCTTCCCTTCGCCTCGCCCCAGACGCATTCGCCGTCCGCGCCGAGGCTGACCCATTTGGTTTCAACCGCCAAGCCCTGGCCGGCTTGCGCCGACGATGAATCGGGCGCCAATCCCAGAACCTGCTCGGTGGACCAAGCCACGGATCATTATCGCCCTTTGCTCCTCGGCCCGCGCAAGGTCCTTAACTCGCGCCCACCGAAGCCGCCGCGACTTGATGGTTGATTGTCGATGGGTTGATTGGAGACGGGCCCACGTGTTTTCGACTTTCTTGCCGCTCACATTACAAGCTCGGCGTTGAAGCTCCAAGCTGACCGGTATTGGATTTAGCCCGAATTATCAGCCACGGACTCGCCACGGGACGTGGCGGAGCAGCGCCGTTCGTCAATCATGCGGCTTAGTATCGCGGCAACACGGAAACCCGTGCTACGGTATCGCCGGAAGCGCAACCTGGGTCTTCAGGTCCGCCGCCGACGAGCCGCCTACCCAGATCGTGTAGGTTCCAGCCTCGACTTCCCAGATCTTGCGCGCGCTCCAGATCTCCAACTCGTACTTGCCGAGATCAAAGGTGACGGTCTCCTTCTGCCCCGGCTCCAGATGCACCCGCCGGTAAGCCTTGAGGGCTCGCGCGGGAGTTTCCGCACTGCTCGTATCCGGGCGGAGATAAAGCTGCACGACCTCGTCACCCGCCACCTTGCCCGTGTTCTGCACGTCGACGGAAACCGAGGCAACGGTGTTGGGGTGTTGGGGTATTGG
>DATJYD010000335.1:0-7181 GCA_035499755.1 Fimbriimonadaceae bacterium | reverse complement strand
GAATGGGAATGTTGTTCTGATTCGGATCCTTGAGCGGATCGGAACTCCATCCGCTGTTGTCCGGGGCCGGCGCGCTCGCCGCGGGGGGCAGGATCTCCGTCATCCTCTGCAGGTGCTCGGCCAAGACATCCGAGTGGCTGATGTTGCTGTCGAACTTGATCGGGCCCATGCGGGTCATCAGGCGATACGTGAAGTAGTTTGTGAGGCGGCCGTGGCTATCGGTTCGCTGATGCGAGCTGAAGCTTCCCGGGACGAGGTCTCGGGTCGTGCAGTCGACGCGGTCGCGATTGAACCGATCATGCCAGAGAACGCGATCGCCTGCGATCGTGATTCGCTCGTTGGCGAAGGTCAGGACGCACATGACGAACAGGACCAGGCAGGCGAGCCCGGCCACGGCAAACATGAGCGCGAACCAGATTGGTTCCGGTTGGCCGGTCTTCTCATCGACAGCCTGACCGGTCGCGCTCATGTACGCCGCGTATTCGGCCGCGAACGCGAAGCCGAGGCCAACGATGGCTCCGAGAACCATGGCGAAGGTGTGATAGTTGCAGGTCAAGTAGAGGTTGCGGTCGCCCTGTCTCGCGGCTGCCGGCGTGGCACCCAGACGCTGGAGTTCGCGAACGAGGTCGGGGCAGTTTGAGATGATCGAGCGAAAATGGATAGGTCCTGATGAAGTCTCGATCGACCAGGCCCGCTGATTGGAATACATCCCGTCGACTCCGACCGTGAAGGCCATTCCACCCTTGAGGCTGCCAGGCGTGATGCCGCCAATGGGTGCGCGGACCTTGAGGCGGCCGAGCCAGTCATACCAGGCGATCTCGCTGTCCGACAGGAGGATTCTCTCGTTCGCCCACGTCATTAGATGCTTGATCGTGAAAAGGAGCCCGACGACGCCAATCGCGACGAGAAAGGCCGTGATTTCGATTGGGACAGGCTCCTTGTCCCTCGAAAACATGATCAACGGGCCGATCGGGAAGAGCACGACGGGCAACGACATGAGGCCGTAGCCAAGCGTCGAGAAGTTACGATAGCTGAAGACTCGCTGCCCCACGCTTGATTATAGGTCCGTTCTTGGGAATGGGCGGCAACGGGAGTCTTGGTGCGCGGGAAAGGACTCGAACCTTCACGCCTTGTGAGCACTACCACCTCAAGGTAGCGTGTCTACCAATTTCACCACCCGCGCGTGAAACTGAAATATACCCCGGCTCCGAGCCTCACGGGTTACGTTTCGCGTCCCGCTTCCCACGGGCGTCAAAGGCCTCTTTCGTCCAGATCAAGATGAGGATGGCCGTGGCGATGGTGATGCAGGTGTCCGCCCAATTGAATACGGGGAAGTTGATGAACCGAGTCGCGAACATGTCGCGGACGTAGCCGTAGCGGACGCGGTCATACAGATTGCCGAGGGCTCCGGCGGCGAGGAGGCCCATCGCCGTGTGCATCCAGGCCGATTCCCTGGGATGACGCCAGGAGTAGTAAGCAGCGCCGAAGGAGATCGCCAGCGCGATCGGCGTGAAGAGCTGTCCGTGTCCGGATGCGAACCCAAAGGCGATGCCTTCGTTATGGGTCAACTGCAGCTCGAAGATCTTCGGCCAGGGCCAGCCGGAAGCCTGGCCGGGAACCAGATGAGTCTCTGACCAGTATTTGATTGCTTGGTCGATGGCGAGCATGGCGATGAGGAGGACCAAGAAGACCCAGCGCCGATCCTTCGCAGCCACGAGAGCCGTGGGCTCATGAATCTGCGCCTCCGGTTTCGCGGTCTGGGGAAAACCTGCCACAAAGGAACCTACGCCGGGACCGGCCTCAGGCGCTTCATGGGTGGGGCTATCGCTCATGCGCAGCCCCGTTGGGTGGGCGGAAGAGCGAGCGGCTCATACACCGAGGGCCCTCCGGTCGCGCTTCGAAAGCCAGATCTTTTCGCCGTTCCAGTCGACCTGTTCGACATCGGGCCTTCGCACGCGGGAGCGCTCACATTTTTCGAAGGGGCTCTTCTTGAAGGAGAATTGAGGCTCGCCTTCCATAAGCTCAACCCAGCTCATTCTGAAATAGATGGCGAGGTCCTCGTCCGAGAACGTCTTGAGGAGTTCGAGCCGGGCGGCGGGTACCGAGCCGGCGACGACGACATCCTGGCTGTCCTTGATTCCATCCTGCTCCTTCCAAGATTCGAACGCGGCCGCGATTTCCGCTCTCGTTTCGAGGACCGCGCCAAAGCGAGCTTGGAAATCGCTTCCCTCGATCTCCTCGAGCCGCTCCACACTCGGCACGTCGAACTCCTCGAAATGAACGCTCCTGAAGTCTGAAGCGGCCGCGTCACGGCTGACGGCCGGCACGCGCTGCCAGGTCTCCTCGGCGGTATGCGAGAGGATGGGCGCGATTAGCTTGACGAGCCGAACCAGCACGTAGTGCTGCGCGATCTGCCCGGAAAGACGGGAGGCCCAATCTCTGCCGTCGCAATACATGCGATCTTTGATGGCGTCCAGATAGAACCGCGAGAGCTCGTTCGTGCAGAAGTTGTGAACCGACGTGATGACGCTGCCGTAGTCGAAGCTCTCGTAGGCTCTGACGCAATCGACGCAGAGCAGATCTACCTGCTCCATCACCCAACGATCGAGGTCGAGGATCAGGGCCCGAGCGTCGGCATCGTGAGGCGTGAAGTCGTAGAGGTTGCCGAGCAGGAAGCGCAGGGTGTTCCTCACGGTCCGGTAATGCTCGCCAAAGGACTTGAGGAGGTTATCCGAACACGGAACATCGTTCTCCCACTCCACGCTAGCTACCCAATAGCGCAGCACATCCGCGCCGTACTGGTTGCAGGCCTTGGTCGGATCGACGACGTTTCCGAGCCGTTTCGACATCTTTCTGCCCTGCTCGTCGTTGACGAATCCATGGGTCACGACCGCCTTGTAGGGCGCCTGCCCGCGCACGGCGGTTCCGATGACGAGTGAGGAATTGAACCAGCCGCGATGCTGATCCGATCCCTCGAAATAGAGATCCGCGGGCCAGCGCTCCTTCCACTCGGGCTCGACATTGCCCTCGAGCACCACGAGCGACGTCGATCCGCTATCGAACCAGACATCGAGGACATCGGTCTCTTTGGTGAATTCGGACTCGCCGGTCGCCGGATCCCGGTAGTCCGGAGGCAGGGTCGCCTTGGGATCCCGCTCAAACCAAGCGTCCGATCCCTCTTGCTCGACGAGCTTGGCTACGGACTCGATGGCGACTGGATCGAGGACCGGTTTTCGGCTCTTCTTTCCGTAGAAGACAGGGATCCCGACGCCCCACGGCCGCTGCCGCGAGATGCACCAGTCCGGCCGGTTGGCGACCATGGCCTCGATTCGATTCTGCCCATTGGCGGGAAGCCACGTCACCTCGGGAATCTGCTCGAGCATTCTGTCCCGCAGATCGTGCCGGTCGATGCCGACGAACCACTGCTCGGTCGCGCGGAAGATCACGGGTTGGCTGTCACGCTCGGCGTGGGGATAGCTGTGTACGTAGTCGCGGACGTCGAGCAAGGCCCCGACCTCGGCCAGACGGTCGACGACGACTTTGTCGCAGTCGGCGTAGAAGACGCCTTCGAACTCGCTGGCTTCCGCGGTCAGGACGCCGCGCTCGTCGACCGGGCACAGGATGTCGAGACCGTACTTCTTGCCGGTGTAGAAGTCTTCGCGTCCATGGCCCGGAGCGGTGTGGACGACGCCGGTGCCGTCTTCCGTGGTCACGTAATCGGCGAGGACGCAGACGGATGGACGGTTGAAGATCGGGTGCTTAAAGCTCGATCCCTCGAATGAGGCGCCGAGATCGACATAGAGGACCTTGAACTCCTCCCACTTCAGAGCCTCGGCAACCGAGCCGACAAGGTCGTTGGCGATCAGGTAATGCGAGTCGCCGACGCTTACGACCGCATACTCGACGGTCGGGTGGAATGCGACCGCCAGGTTCGCGGGAATCGTCCACGGGGTCGTTGTCCAGATGATCGTATAGAAGTTGGGTAGATCCTTGCTGAAGCCGTTACGGTCGTGGAGCAACGGGAACCGAACGTAGATGGCCTTCGACGTGTGGTCTTTGTAGACGATCTCGGTATCGGCAAGGGCCGTCCGCGCGGTCGGGCTCCAGAGGGTGGGTCGCAAATCCTTGTAGACGTAGCCGCCCTGGACCATGCGCTTGAAGACGCGGATGATCTCCGCCTCGAACCGGTAGTCCATGGTTCGGTAAGGCTTCTCCCAGAGGCCGAAGACGCCGAGACGCTTGAACTGGGAGGTTTGGACGTCGATGTACTTCTGGGCGTGTTCCCGGCAGGCTTTCCGGAGTTCCACAGTCGATGGCTGCTTCTTTTCCTCGTGGAACTTCTTCATCACGCTCTGCTCGATCGGCAGGCCGTGATTGTCATAGCCCGGCACGTAGGGCGTGCGGTAGCCCAGCATGGTGCGCGACTTGACGACGAAGTCCTTGAGGATCTTGTTGAGCGCGGTGCCAAGGTGGATCTCGTCGTTCGTGTAGGGAGGGCCGTCATGGAAGACGTAGTCGGGCGCGCCCGCCCGCGCTTCGAGGATCCGGTGGTAGATGCCGATCTCGTCCCATCGAGCCTGAATCGAGGGCTCGAGCTTGGGTAGGTCCGCCTTCATCGGAATCGTGAAGCTCGGATCGGGCAAGTTCAGCGTGCTCCGTAGGTCCATGGGAAGTTATGCAGTGTACCTGCGGGTCCGGAGGCGCGACTTTACAGGCCCGTTGTCAGCCCTTTCGAGGACAGGGCCGTGATCTGCCGGATTTGCCCGTACACTGAAGCATGTCTCACGGCAGCCAGACTTTGAACCGAAGCCGGGCCGGCCGAATCCTGGTCTGCGACGATGACCGCATCATGGTCCGGTTAGTTCAGGCTCAAATGGAGCGCTACGGCCACGCCGTCACTCCTTCTTACAGCGGTCTGGAAGCTCTCCAGAGGCTGGAGGAGGAGACCTTCGATCTCCTGATCCTCGACGTGATGATGCCGGGCATCGACGGCTTCGAACTGCTCAAGCATCTTCGGCGGGATGCGAGAACGGCCGACCTTCCCGTCATCCTCCTGACCGGGCGATCCAATGACGAGGACGTGTTCAACGGCTACCATTTAGGCGCGGACGTGTTCCTCACAAAGCCGGTCGATTTCACCGAGTTATCCGTGTTCGTGCGCTCGCTGATCGAGTCCGGGCAAACGCTTGACTAGTCGGCAGGAGCGATGACCACCCGTCGATTGGGTTCCTCGCCTTCGCTGTACGTTTGCACTCCGTCGTAGTCGCTGAGCGACTTGTGAATGATGCGTCTCTCAAACGCGGGCAACGCATCCAGAACGGCTTCTTCGCCCCGGCTCTTCACTTCCGCCGCGACTCGCGTAGCTAGCTGGTGCAGCGCTTCTTCGCGGCGGCGGCGATAGTTGTTGCCGTCGAGGGTCGCGCGAATACCGTTGTTATACCGGCGGCCCGCGATGATATTGACGAGATACTGAAGCGCGTTCAGGACCTCGCCGTGCTTGCCGACGAGATGGGCTACGTCGCGGCCGTCCAACTCGATGTTGACGTAGCGTCCGCTCAAACTGGCGCCTTTTATCGCGACGTCCAGAGAGGCCGAATCCAGCATTTCGCGAACCAGTTGCTCGAGCTGGTTCGCATCGGCTTCGGTCGCGCTGGGGCCCTGGGCGGTTGCCTCGTCCGGCTCCTCTTCGGGAGCCTCCGGCTCCGGGACCGGCGCCGCCGCCTCGACTTTCGGAGCGGCCTTGGCGCGGCTGCCGCGCTTCGGCTTTTCGGGCTTGGACTCGGGCTCCTTCGCCGGCTCTTCCGCCGCCGCCGGCGTTTCCGCAATAGCCGCGGGTGCTTCGACCACGGCCGTCTTGGGAGCGGAGGCGGCGACCTCGGCTCTGATCCGGACGCTGCTCTTGCCGAAGAGCCCCACCGTCTCTTCGAGAACGGTCACGGTCAACTCACTTTCGGAGACCCCCAACTTCGACGCGGCGTTCTTCTTCGCCTCGGCGACCGACTTGCCAGTGATTTCAATAGATTGCATAGCTAAACTGTCCTGCCACTTTACCGTAAGGCGGCAAGTGGGCGAGCATGTGACGTGAGAGACGGTGGACGCGCTCACGTCCGCTTGCTGAGCGATGGGTCTATTTCCTCTTCTTTGGCTTATGCTTCGCCGGTGTCCCCGTGCTCTTCGGCATCTGGATCGTCCCATTCGTCTTCCCGTTTGAACCCGGATTCTGGAAAGGGGGCATGGGGAAGACACCTCCTGGCTTTGTGTTGACCTTTTCGAGCGGCGGGATCGGCATGCGATAGGCCCTCAGCGACTGGATGGTGGCCAGCAGGTTCGTGAAGACCCAGTAAAGCACAAATGCGGCCGGGGTGGGAAAGGCGCCGGTGAACATGAACACCGTGAACATCAGGCCCATGCCGATTCCCATCAGGCGCTGCTGCTTGACCTGCGTCGGATCGTTCACCGGCATGAGGAGGGTCGAGAAGACCATCGTGATGCCGTAGAGAATGATCAAGACGTAGTCGCGGTCGCCAAGGGTCGGGGCAAGAAAGCCGTGGGTCGCCGCGCTCGCCTGCGGGTTCACCCAAAGGAAGGTGCCATTGCGGAACGCGAACTGGTACCGCAGCATGAACTGGTAGACGGTGATGAAAAGGGGGAACTGGATCGCCGCGGGGAGACAGCCGGCAAGCGGATTGATGCCGTACTCCTTGTACAGCTCCATCGTTCGTTTCTGCAGCTCGGCCTGGTCGGTGACCTTGTTGTTCTTGTCCGTGAACTCGGCGCGAATCTCCTTGATGAGTGGCGCAAGCTGCTGCATCTTGCGGCCCCACATGAGCTGGCGCTGAACCAACGGGTAAACGCTGATTCGGACGAGAAATGCCAGCAAAAAGGCCGCGAACGCGTAGCTGAAGGAGGGAACCGATCCGGTCAGCTTCACGAGCGCGTCGACGATCTTGTAGCCCGGGAAAACGCCGTAGATCAGATCTTTCTCATTGCGAGCCGAAAGATCCGCGGTTAACCTGTCGTACAACTCCTTTCCCGACATCTGACGCCAGGGAAAGCGTTGGGGCGCCGAGGCCGCAGCGGGTATCGGAAACTCCTCGTTCCAAAGAGGCGTGCCTTGGAGAGAGCGCTGTTCGCCCGCAAGGACTTGAAAGGCCTGCCTCATGATGTTGGTGTCGTTGCGG
>DATJYD010000334.1:0-2602 GCA_035499755.1 Fimbriimonadaceae bacterium | reverse complement strand
TCGCCGCGTCGATCCGGATCGCCGAGTTGGCCAAGCGGGCGGGAGCCATCCGATACGTCTTCGCCTCCTCCTGCAGCATCTACGGGAGTGGCGCCTCGGCTCAACTCACCGAGGAGGACGCCTTCAACCCGCTCACCGCCTACGCCCGGTCGAAGGTGGAAACCGAGTACGCGGTTCAAGAGCTTGCCGACGAGCGGTTCTCGCCGATCTTTATGCGCAATGCGACCGTCTATGGCTTTTCGCCCCGGCTAAGATTCGACCTCGTCGTCAACAATCTCACGGGCTGGGCGGTCACCACGCACCAGGTCAAGCTGCTCAGCGACGGGAGAGCCTGGCGGCCGTTGCTCCACGTCGACGACATGTGTCAGGCGTTCCTCAAGGCGATCGAAGCGCCTCGGGAGGCCATTCACAACCAGGCGTTCAACGTCGGCAACGAAGAGGACAATTGGATGATTCGGGATATCGCGGAGAAGGTCGCCACGATCGTCCCCGACTGCGCCGTGATTTTCGCGGAAGGGGCCGGCTCGGACACCCGGAATTACAACGTGTCGTTCGCCAAGATTCGCGAGCGGCTCCCGTCCTTCCAGTCCCGGTGGAACGTGCCTAAAGGAATCGAGCAGCTTTATGCCGAGTTCGCGCGGATCCGGTTGACGGAACCGGAGTTCGCCAGCCGCACCTACACCCGCCTGAAACAGATCCAATTCCTCATCGACTCGGGCCGGGTCTCCGGGGATCTGCGCTGGGTCGCCGCCCCGGCCGTCTCGTCGAACTAGATCGTCAACCATTTGAGCCCATCGGGAGTTGGGACTCGGAGCGGTGCAATCTGCTCGCCAGCGGCAAGCTAAGACCGGGAACTCAGGGCCTCCGACTCCCACCACTCGATCGTCTGCGCGAGACCCGATTCAAGGTCGTAGCGCGGCTGCCAGGAAGTTTCGGTTTTGAGCCGTGTGCTGTTGGCCACCACGAACGGCGGATCGGTCGGATTGTAGGGTCGCGCGCCGAAGTTCGCAAGCTCCAGCCTGCCCAGTTTGTTACCGATCGTCTCGACGATCTTCCGAACGGTCACCGGAACTCCGGAGCCCACGTTCACGATCCCGTCGAGGCTCGACGCATGGAGAATACCGGTCCCGACGTCCTCGACGTGGAGGAAGTCCCGAACTTGCTCGCCGAGGGTCGTGTCGACCTTTTCGCCGCGCAGCATCGCCCGGATGACGGCGGGTACCAGCCTCCGCGTGTCCTCGCGCGGGCCGTATTGGTAGAACAGCCGGATCCAGGTGGTGGCGATTCCCGCCTTTTCGCCGAGTTTGGGCAGCATCGTGCACATCGCGGCTTTGGCGGCGGCGTAGAGCGTTGCGGGCTTGACCGGCGAATCCTCGCGGAGCCAGCCTCGATCGAAGTCGTACTCGAAGCAGGTCCCGATGCCCGCGAACCGGCCGCAGCCGGACCCGCCGAGCGCGAGGACGAGATCGGCGGTTCCGTGCAGCGATTCCAGGTTTTCGATCGCGTGAGGGTATTTGCCAGGCTCGGCATACCACGCGTGGTGGACGCAAAGCTCCGGCTTGAAATCCCGGATCGCGGCCGCCGGCAGGCTCATAAGGTCGCCCTCGATGAGGCTGATCTTATCGCGAATCTGCGAGATTCGGCGAAGGTCGCTCGTCGGGCGCACCATCCCGGCGACCTCGTGGCCGGCCTCGACGAAGGCCCTGGCCGTCGCCGCGCCAATGAAGCCGTTGATGCCGGTGATGAGGACCTTCATGGCTGGAAGTCCGCGTGAGCCGCGTCTTTTGGCGAGAGGATCGGATTCTTGATCGGCCAGTCGATTCCGAACGCGGGATCGTTCCAGCGTACGGCCCGCTCGTGGGTCGGGGTGTAGAACTCGCCAACCATGTAGAACGCCTCAGTGCCGTCTTCGAGGGCCTGGTAGCCGTGGGCGAACCCGACCGGCACGTAGAGCATCGTTCGGTTTTGCTGGGAGAGCTCGACCATAATGTGCTGGAGGTAGGTGTCTGAGCCTGGACGGAGGTCGACGATCACGTCCACGAGCCGCCCCTTGGTACAGCGAACCACCTTCACCTCGCCGTGCGGCTCGACCTGGTAATGCATGCCGCGTAGCGTTCCCGCCTTGACGTTCCAACTCGTGTTGCACTGGGGAAATCGGATGATGAGCCCATGCGCGGCGAACTCGTTCTCATCGTAGGCGCGGGCGAAGTAGCCACGGTCGTCTTCCCGCGGTTCCATGTCGATGACGAACGCTCCCTTCAGCTTGGTTTCCGAAAATATCACGACATGATTCTGGCGCACTGCGGCCCCGAGGTGTGACTTCTCGACCGGAGGCGGTCGCATGCTGTGAGGCCACTTTCGATGGTTAGGGAGTTGCTAGAAAGGGAGCGACTAACATTTCTATTTCCATCCAGGCCGTCACGAAACGGAACTTGCGTCTCTTGGTGGGCCCGGTGGGGATCGAACCCACGACCAAGCGGTTATGAGCCGCACGCTCTAACCTCTGAGCTACGGGCCCACTCTCAGCGAATGTTACCCTGCGGACTCGCAGGCCCCCCTCGTCCATGCGCAAGCGGGGAAATGCACGCGGGGGTCAGAGATC
>DATJYD010000333.1:0-3717 GCA_035499755.1 Fimbriimonadaceae bacterium | reverse complement strand
GTCGCCAACCGCGGCGAGATCGCCGTACGCGTCATTCGGTCCGCTCGGGAAATGGGCCTGCGCACAGTCGCCGTCTTCAGCGAAGCCGACGAGCGACAGGCGCACGTTGCGATCGCCGACGAGGCGGTCGAGATCGGCCCGCCGGAACCCTCGGCGAGCTACCTGAGCGCGGAGAGAATCCTCAGCGCGGCAAGGCAGACCGGCGCGGACGCGATCCATCCCGGCTATGGCTTTCTGAGCGAGCGGGCCGAGTTTTCCAAGGCTTGTGCCGACGCGGGCATCACCTTTGTCGGACCTTCCGCCGATGCGATGCGCAAGCTCGGATCCAAGATCGAGGCCAAGCAGCTTGCCGTGGCGGTCGGAGTCCCGGTCACACCCGGGTTCTTCGAGCCTGGCGCGTCGCCCGAGCAGCTCAAGCGAGCCGCCGAAGCGATCGGCTATCCCGTGATGCTCAAGGCTTCCGCAGGCGGCGGCGGCCGGGGCATGCGAGTCGCGCGGGAGCCCAGCCAGTTCGACGGCGAGCTGTCGATCGCTTCGGATGAGGCGCTCAAGGCTTTCGGAAGCGGCGAGATGATGGTCGAGAAGCTCATCGAGCGGCCACGCCACATCGAAGCCCAAGTGCTGGCCGATCGCTACGGCAGCGTCGCCTGTCTGTTCGAGCGCGAATGCTCGATCCAGCGCCGGCATCAGAAGCTGATCGAGGAAGCCCCCTCGGTCGTCCTGGCGGCGCAGCGAAACATGCGCGCCGACCCACCGTCGGGAGAGCCTCGGGGACGGCCGGAGCTATGGGACAGAATGCAGACGGCGGTACGGTCCCTGGTCGCGGCCTCCGGATACACGAACGCGGGGACCGTCGAGTTCATGGTCGATGAAGCTTCCGGCGAGTTCTACTTCCTGGAAGTGAACGCCAGGCTGCAAGTCGAGCATCCCGTAACGGAGATGATCGCGGGAGTCGACCTGGTTCAATGGCAGCTTCGGATCGCGGCCGGGGAGGCTTTGGAACTGCCGGAGAAGCTTCTGGCCGGCAACCGGGAGGCAATCTCCGGGCATGCGATCGAAGTCCGTATCGTGGCCGAGGACCCGGCAGCCGGTTTCCTGCCAAGCGTGGGAAAGATCCTCGGGTGGTCCGAACCCAAGGCGCCGGGAGTGCGGGTGGACACAGGCTATCGGGCGGGTGCGGAGGTCCCGCGCTTCTACGACTCCCTGCTCGCAAAGCTGATTGTCCGCGCCGAGACCCGGTACGAGGCGCTTCGGAGACTGGAGCATGCCCTGCTCGACTTCCACATCCTCGGGGTCAAGACGAACATCGCCTATCTCCTCGACGTCATCCGGCATCCCGACTTTCGAGACGGGCGGTTCGATACCGGCTTCCTTGGACGTGAGTTCGCCGACTGGCAGCCGAGCCAGGAGATTCCGCCGGAGCTGCTCGATATCGCGGGTGCGGCGGAGATAGCCCGCGACCGCGATTCGGCGGTGGCGCAAACCCCTGGCGTCTGGGATCTCAGCGACGCTTTCCGGGTTTCACGCTAGTCACGAAGGCAGGCTCTGGCACAAAGAGGGTCACAATCGGAAAGGGCTTTCCCTTCATCTGTTTCCAGCGCCTCGACTGCGTCGGCGTTAGGATCTTCGTGGCATCAGCGTCCATTTTCTGGAACCAGGCAAGCTTCGCCAGGGCGAGCTTCCGAATGTTGACGTCCGGTTTGGTGCCGCTCAGATGCCGGTTTCCGGCAAGCTCTTGAATCTCCCGGGAGTATTCCATTCGCCGTGCGTTTGCGGAAGCGATCAGCTTCCGCCGTTGGTCCAGCGTTAGACCAAGCTCCTTGATGACGACCGGATTGGCGAAGCTGTAGACGCCGAAGAACTGGAATCCGATCTGCTTCAGCCTCGCCTGCTGAGAGCCGCTCAGAACGTTGAGCATCGTGGCCTCGAGCCGCTCGATCTTCCCTTCCAGGTCGACCCTCTCTTTGGGCGTGAGAGGCGCTGGCTTCGCGCCGGCGGAATACCCGGAGCGCACCGTCATTTCCGCCTGACGCTCCTGCCGCTCGATACTGGCTTCCTTGGCGAACTGGGCCGCCGTCAGCTTCACGTCTTCCCTGACCGACGGATAATGAAGGAGGTAGACCGGATACTGGTTCACCCGCGCATCGACTTGAGCGCGCGCGGCCGTGACGATTCCCGTCAGGGCCATGAGAATGCACAGCCTAACCCATACCGTCGGTGAAGACCGGGTGTCGGGAGTCGGGCCGTGAATCGCGCAGAATCTCATGAGCAGTAAGCAAGGTTACCGCGAGGCTCCTATGGAGTCTGTGGCTGGGCCCACGATTCGCGATCCAGATACAGCATGATCTCGTCCACGTAGGCTCCCCGTTTCCAGTGCCTCTTCGGCATTCGGCCGCACTCCCGATATCCGGCCTTCGTCAGCATCCGAAGAGAGCGGTCGTTTCCGGCCAACACGGAGGAATACAGGATGCGGAGGCCGAGGACGTCGAAGGCATAGCGCGTGCGCACACCGGCGGCATCGGTTCCGTAGCCTTTGCCCCATTCGCCCTTTTCGCCGATCAGGGTGCCGGTAACGGCGGTGCCGTCTCGCCACGAAATCCGGTGAACGCCGGAAAAGCCGATGTGTTTGCCTTGCACGGTCTCGATGGCAAACTGGATGTCGTTGCCACCGACCTTAGAATGAGCTTCGAACCACTCGCGCTCGGCGAGCCGGGTCATCGGAAAATCACCGACGAGCAAGTATTGCGTGATATCTGGATCGTTCATCCACTTCACGGCGTGATCGAGATGCTGATCGACGTCGAGCGGCACGAGTTTGACGAGCTTCCCTTCCCATCCGGTGGCCATGGGAGGATTATGACGAAGGCGCTCGCGCCGGGTTTCATGGCGCACGCAAAGGCGCGGCGGCCGTGCCGGCTAGACTGCTGTCTTAGGCTTGATCTTGATGTCCGGGACCGGCAGAAGGGTCGCGTCCTTTCGCATCGGCACGTTCGAACTGGCCATGATCTGCTGGATCCGTTGCTCGGCCTCAAAGACGTACTCGCGCAACTGCTGCTCCATGTCCCGGCGCATGTCCTCCATATCATCGAGGAGTCGAAGGATCAATTCGACTCCGGCCAGGTTGACTCCCATGTCCTGGGTGAGGCGCTGGATGCGGCGCACTCGCTGGATATCGTCGTCGCTGTACAGCCGGTTCTTCGCGCCGGCGCGGGAAGGGACGACGAGGCCGAGCCGTTCGTACTGCCGCAGCGTCTGGGGATGGACGCCGCACATCTCGGCGGCGACGCCGATCATGTAGACAGGCTGGTTGCTCGCTCTCATGCTGCCTCGACCCCCATCGCCGCCAGTTCCTGCAACAGCTTCTTCTGAGCTTCGGTAGGATGCTTCGGCACAGTGATGCGGATCTTTGCCATCAGATCTCCCCGATAGCCGCCCTGCTTCGTGATCCCCTGCCCCTTCAGACGGAAAGTCTGCCCGCTTTGCGTCCCTTCCGGAATCTTCATCTTGAGCTTGGAGCGGAGGGTCGGCACAGTGATCTCGCCGCCGAGGGCAGCGAGCGTGAACGGCACCGAGACTTCAACCTCGAGGTTCTCGCCGGATAGTTTGAACTTCTCGTGCGGCGCCCACTTAATCGTCAGGTAGAGATCGCCGGCCTTGCCGTTCTGCCCGGCCGCCCCCTTTCCCGGCACACGCAGCTTCTTTCCGTCGGCGATGCCG
>DATJYD010000332.1:0-3667 GCA_035499755.1 Fimbriimonadaceae bacterium | reverse complement strand
CTTGTCGGTGGGCTCGCGCCGGTCGGGGGTTGGGGGACCGCATTCCTGGACGGGCTCGGCGATCCGCGATTCCTACCCATGGGATCGATGTTTGCGCCCCTCACCGCAACTAGCCGGGTGGCGTCTATGCATTCAGGCTTGCGCCGGTACACTGCGGGGCAGAGTGAGAGCCATCGCGAAAGTCCGCCCGGAGCCGGGCGTAGAGATTATCGATGCCCCTGAGCCCGAAATCAAACCGGGCCACGTCAAGATCAAGTTGGAAGCGGCGAGCGTCTGCGGCACCGACCTCCACATTTACTCCTGGGATGCCTGGTCGGCCTCCCGCATCAAGCCACCCCGGATCATCGGCCACGAGTTCTGCGGGACGATCGTCGAAGTCGGCGAGGGCGTGACCGACCGCAAGGTCGGCGATTTCGTGGCGAGCGAGTCGCACATCGTCTGCGGCCACTGCAAGCAGTGCCTCAACGGCCAAGGCCACGTCTGCGTCAACACGAAGATCCTGGGCGTCGACATCGACGGCGGCTTCGCCGCTTATGTCGTCATCCCGAAGGACAACGCGCGCCCGACCGACCGCTCGATCCCGAAGGAGGTCGCCGCCTTCCAGGATGCGCTCGGCAACGGCATCCACACCGCGCTCGCCGGCGAAGTCAAGGATCAGACGATCCTCATCACTGGCATGGGCCCGATCGGCCTTTTCGCGGCGACCGTCTGCAAGACGCTCGGCGCGGCCAAGATCGTGGGGACCGAGGTCAGCGCCTATCGGACGGAGCTGGCGCACAAGGTCGGCCTGGACGAGGTGCTCGATCCGCGCGCCGACGACTTCGAGTGCCGCCTCGAACAACTCGCCCCCGGCGGCTTCGACGTGACCCTCGAAATGTCGGGCCACCCCTCGCAGCTCGACGCGGCCGTGAAGTTCACCCGCCCGGGCGGCCGGATCTCGATGCTCGGGGTCTTCCAGGAGAACATCCAGAAGATCGACATCAACAAGGTCATCTTCAAGGGCATCGACATGCAGGGCATCGTCGGGCGCCGGTTATGGAAGACGTGGGACCAGATGGGCGATCTGCTCAAGAACCACAATCTGAACGTGCTGCCGGTGATCACGCACCGGATGCACTACACCGAATTCCAGAAGGCGATGGAGCTGATGAAGGCCGGCCAGGCGGGCAAGGTCACGTTCTTCTTCGACTGATCGGTCACGGAACCGCCCACCCCAACCCCTCCCTCTTCTCAGGCACGAACCATCCCGACAAGAGGGAGGGGCTTCCGGATCCCCCTCCTCTTGTGCCGATGGTTTGTGCGGCAGAGGAGGAGGGGGTTAGGGGGCGGCGGTTCCGGGAACTAAAGCAGGGTCCAGCCCTCATGGCGGCAAGGAACTCCGGAACCGGGATATGGACACAGCTTGCTGGGGCTAGAATAGGCTTATGCCCACCCTCCTGATGGCCTCGCTCCTCGCCGTCTTCGCTTCCACCGGCCATGCCACGGTCGCCCACAAGCCTGTGAAGAAACTGACCGCTCAAGCCCAGAGCCTCGACCCCAATGCGGGGGAAACGAAGGCGCATCGCGACGCGCGGATGAAGTGGTGGCGGGAAGCCCGATTTGGAATGTTCATCCACTGGGGGCTGTACGCTCAGCTTGCCGGGGAGTGGAACGGCGAGAAGACCAACGGCGCGGGCGAGTGGATCGAGCACGACCTCAAGATCCCGATCGCCCAGTACAAGGCTCTGACAAGCCAATTCGACCCTGTGCAGTTCAACGCCGACCAGTGGGTGAGCATCGCGAAGGCGGCCGGCATGAAGTACATCGTGATGACCGCCAAGCATCACGAGGGCTTCGCGATGTTCCACCCTCACACCGACCCCTTCAACATCTACGACGCGACGCCCTTCAAGCGAGACCCGATCGCGGAGATGGGCGCGGCCTGCAAGCGGGCCGGCCTCAAGTTCGGCGTGTATTACTCGCAGGCTCAGGATTGGAACCACCCCGGCGGCGCGGCCTACGGCGGGCATTGGGATCCAGCGCAGGACGGCGACCTCGACGAGTACGTGAAAAAGGTCGCGGCGCCCCAGGTGGCAGAGCTCCTCACCAAGTACAAACCCGCGATCCTCTGGTGGGACACTCCGGTCCAGATGTCGCCGGAGGATATTCGCCTCTTGACCGAGCACATGAAGGACGATCCCGGCTTGATCGCGAACAACCGGCTCGGCAATGGCGTCCCCGGCGACACCCAGACCCCAGAGCAGTTCATCCCCGCGACGGGCTATCCCGGCGAGGACTGGGAGACCTGCATGACCATGAACGACACCTGGGGCTACAAGTCGTTCGACACCGACTTCAAGTCGACCGAGACGTTGCTCCGCAACCTGATCGACATCGCCTCCAAGGGAGGCAACTACCTCCTGAACGTCGGCCCCGAGCCGACCGGGATCATCCCACCCGCCGAAGTCGAGCGGCTCAAGCAGATGGGCGAGTGGCTGAAGAGGAACGGCGCCAGCATCTACGCAACGACCGCCAGCCCCTACAGCCGGCTTCCCTTCGATGGCCGCTGCACGGTCAAGGGCCACACGCTCTACCTGAACGTCTTCTCCTGGCCGAGCGAGGGGCTCAAACTGGGCGGGCTACAGACGGCGGTGAAGTCGGCGACGGTCGTCGCCACCGGGGAGAAGCTGACGGTTGAGAAGGCCGACGACGGGACTCTGTCGATCTCCCAGCCCTCGTTGCTCGACCCCGTTTCCACTGCCATCGCGCTCGACTTGGCGGGCGCGCCGGTGGTGGTCGAGCCGGAATATCTGGTCCCGGTCTCCGCCGACGGCAGCTTCCAGCTTCTCGCCCGCGACGCCAAGCTGAACGGATCGCTCCAGATCGAGCACGAACCGCGAAGCAACATCGGCTACTGGACGAATCAGGGCGACACCGCGGAGTGGAAGATCAAGGTCGCCACGGCTGGAACGTTCGAAGCCGCGATCGACTATTCCTGCGAGCCGGGAAGCGAGGGCAGCACCTTCGAAGTGGACGTCGACGGCTCGCTGTCGGGAATCACGGGCGCGGTCCCCAAGACCGCGTCCTGGCAGGACTACCAGACTCTGAATCTGGATGGGACTCTGACGTTATCGGCAGGGACTCACGTTGTTCGGATCGTGGCGAAGTCGAAGCCCGGCTTGGCGGTGATGAACCTTCGGCGGCTGTCCCTGAAGCCGCAATAGCTCGCGCCGGGTTCCCCCCTTGGAAGGCCTCCCCCGGTTCCATCGGGAGGGTGGTTGGGGGTGGTGCACGGTACACTTCGCAAAATGGCGCGCCGAGAAGTCGAGGAGTGGTTCTGGCAGGTGGGCTCCGATCTGCAGCGCCTCAGCGAGGAGATGCACCGGTATCGCCCGGCCATCGCCCCGGGAAAGGCTTGGGAGCCGAAAGTCGATGTCATCGAGGACGAGCGACGGATAATCATCAAGGCCGAGATCGCGGGGGTCCGAGGCGAAGACATCCAGCTCGTCTATATCCCTGAACGGCACAGCATCCTCCTTCGCGGGCACCGGCATGAAGAGGAATATGAAGATTGCGAGCGCACCAACTGCTATCAGCTCGAGATCTTCTATGGTCCATTCCAACGCGAGGTAAACCTCCCCGACGTGGCCATCCAATCGGATGAGATCCGCGCCAGCTATCGCAACGG